>CAVEBU010000018.1:0-25204 GCA_963614045.1 Alistipes finegoldii
GGGCTTTTTTCGGATAATTTATTTTTTGTTAACAAAACCGCCGATAATCTTGCCTACTCCACGAACGGAAGTGCCTTTCTTTTCACGAGGCAAAAGAGCGATTTTGTCGGAATTTATAGATTTGGTTTCCAAATCGGTCATCAGCACCACATCGGACGATTCATGGATGCAATCGGCGAAAGTGATTTTGTCCCCTGCGCCGAGAAGCACGAGTCTGACGCCTTTGCGATAGCGAGCAGTTTTGGGTATCTGCGACAAGGCAACACGTTTGCTAAGTCCTTGTTCGGTAGCGAGAACAACTTCACCTTCCGAACCAGTAATATCAGCGAACAGCAAATTGTCGCCGTCATACAAACTAACACCACGCACACCGCCCGAAACTCGCCCTTGCTCTGGCACATCATCTTTGGTTGCAAGCAGGACTTGACCTTGTTCGGTGACAAAAATTAGGTCTTTGGTTGCGTCTTCAAAAACTACCTTAATCAGCTCATCATCATCACGAACCTTAACCGCCTGCAAGTAGCTTTTTACGGTATTGTACTCGCCAAAATTCGTCTTTTTGACAAAGCCTAACTTTGTAAAGAACAGCAATTCCCGTTGTTCGTTTTCATTAAATTCCGCCAAAGCGAAACCGACAATCCTTTCGTTTACCGACAAATCCATAAACACATCTTGCGGAACGACACCTTTATCACGATATTTACAAGGCTTAATATCCGCCATGTTGAAGCGGATACTATATCCTTTGCTCGTAAATGCCAAAACTTCGCTATCGCTCTTCACTTGCAAAATTTGCGTATGAACTTGTGCCAAGCTTGCACCGTCCTTAAAGTCTTTACTTGCGTTTTTGTACGATTTCTCGTCCATTGCTTTGATGCAACCTTGAGCAGTTAACCCCAAAACAAACGGCATAGCAACGTCGACTTTAACAGTTTCAACATCCACTTCCTCGTCTGCGCCAACAATTTGCGTTCGTCTTGGGTTTTTGTACTTGCGCTTAATTTCCAAAATCTCTTCTTTGACGATACCAAACTGCAATTCCTTGCTTTTTACAATCGCAGTCAATTTCTCGATCAAGATTTTCAGCTCTTTTAATTCGTCCGTAATTTTATTTACTTCCAAGCTTGTAAGTCTAGCTAAACGCATATCCAAAATCGCTTGTGCTTGGCGTTCGGAAAGGAAGAATTTATCCTTTAATTTCATCTTTGCATCAGCGGGAGAAACTGCTTTTTTGATAATCTTAACAACTTCGTCAATATTCTTGATAGCAATCAGCAAGCCTTCCAAAATGTGACTGCGTTCTTTTGCCACTTCAAGATCGTATTTGCTACGGCGATAGATAATTTCACGCTGATATTCCACATAATACGAAATAATATCAAGCAGTCCCAACGTACGAGGCTTACCTCCCGCAATTGCCACCATATTGATAGCGAAACTACATCTAAGGTCCGTACTTTTGAGCAATTGGTCTAGCACTGCATGAACATTTCCGTCCTTTTTGATTGAAATTACAGCTCGCATACCTTCTCTATCCGATTCATCACGGACTTCGGCGATGCTTGATAACACACCCGCTTTTTCCTCGCTAAGTTCCACGATATTTTGGAGTAATTTTGACTTGTTGACCTGATAAGGAAGTTCGGTTATGATGATATTTTTCTTGTCGTTTTTGCCTTCCTCAATGTGATATTTTGCAGTCATTATAACTTTACCCTTACCTGTTTCATAAGCTTTCTGCAACTCGTCTACAGTCATAAGCCCGCCCGTCGGAAAATCAGGGCCTTTAATATGCTTCATCATTTGCTTAAGCGAAATTTTCGGGTTGTCAATGTACGCAACAACGCCATCAATAACTTCGCCCAAGTTGTGTGGAGGGATATTTGTTGCCAAACCAACCGCAATACCACTTGCACCATTTACAAGCAAATTTGGGAAACGGCCAGGAAGCATATCAGGTTCTTTGATAGTGTCATCAAAGTTTAGACTCCACCTAACTGTGTCTTTATCCAAGTCACGCAATAATTCAAGGGCTAGAGGAGCTAATCTTGCCTCAGTATAACGCATAGCAGCGGCGCTGTCACCATCGTTACTACCAAAGTTTCCATGACCTTGCACCAAAATTTCACGCATATTATGAGGTTGTGCCATACGAACCATCGCATCGTAAACGGATGTGTCGCCATGCGGATGATACTTACCTAAACAGTCACCGACAATACGTGCGGATTTTTTGAAAGGCTTATCAGGTTCAAGCCCTAACGTGAGCATATCATATAGAATCCGTCGTTGCACAGGCTTTAGTCCATCTTCCACACGAGGCAAAGCACGATCTAGGATAACGCATTCACTGTACGGAATCATACTTATATGAAGCACTTCGTCCAAACTGCGCTCAATAATTGCACCACTGCTTGCTACTTTTTCTTTGTTTTCAATCGCATCAGTTGGCTTGTTTTCTTTGTCTTTACTCAATTTTTATCCTCCTAACCCTCTTTTTTGCCTAAAAATGTTTCTTCTCTATTGAAATTAGCATACTCGCTAATATACGCTTTACGAGCTTCAATGTTGTCGCCCATAAGGGTTGTAATCATTAATTCTGCGTTAGCAACATCGTCCAAAGTCACACGCATAAGCGAACGCTTTGCTGGGTCCATTGTGGTGTCCCAAAGTTGTTCGGGATTCATTTCACCCAAACCTTTATAGCGTTGAATTGCGTAGCCTTTCCCTATTCGCTCAATCGCCTCAGGCAATTCCGCATCGGAATAAACATACTCGATTTGGTCACGTTTGGAAACCTTATAGAGCGGTGGCAAACCTACATACAAATGCCCATTTAGAATCAACTCACGCATATATCTAAAGAAGAAAGTTGCCAAAATCGCCCTAATATGCGCACCGTCTTGGTCCGCATCACTAAGAATAATTACTTTGTGATACTTTAGGTTGGAAATGTTAAAATCTTCTCCGATTCCCGTACCGAGTGCGCTAATAATTGTCCTAATTTCCTCGTTAGCAAGAATTTGCGCCAAACGTTTTTTCTCAGCATTAAGAGGCTTACCACGTAACGCCAAAATCGCTTGGAAAGACCTATCTCTTGCTTGTTTTGCACTACCGCCCGCACTTTCACCCTCAACGATAAACAACTCATTAAGTTCGGGCTTTCTTCCACTACAGCTACTTAATTTGCCGATTAAATTACTGTTTTCGATGCTATTTTTAGCACGAGTGATTTCCTTTGCTTTCCTAGCCGCCTCACGAACCTTTGCAGCCTGCTTTGCTTTACCAACAGCAAGTTCAAGCACTTGCTTATTTGCACCCTTATCAAAAAATTCCATAATTTTTTGATAACTTAAAGCTTCCACCTCAGGCTTAATCTCTGTGTTGCCGAGTTTGGTTTTGGTCTGCCCCTCAAATTGAACGTTACGCATCTTGATTGCAAGCACAATAGTCAGCCCTTCACGAAAATCTTCGCCCGTAAGAGCTGGATCCTTGTCTTTTATAAAGCCAGCCTTTTTGCCGAGTTCAGTAAGCGCTTTGGTTAGAGCAGATTTTAGCCCCAACTCGTGTGTCCCACCTTCGCTTGTCGGGATATTGTTGACATAACTAAACGTGTTTTCTGTATAGCCATTTGTATACTGCATTGCACATTCAACCTGACACAAATCACTTTTTGCCTCAAAATAAATCGGCTTTGCATGTTCTACGCTTTTGTTTTCGTTTAAATACTTTACAAAATCTGCAAGTCCGCCATCGTACTTAAAATCAAGAGTCAGAGGCTCGCCGTTAGTAAGACGGCGCTCATCAATTAGTTTTATGCGAATGCCTTTGTTCAAAAAGGCGATTTCACGCAAGCGCTTTGCCACTGTTTCTAGATCAAAGTTAATGTCCTCAAAAACTCGGTCATCGGGCATAAACCGAACAAGCGTACCTTGTCGAGTAGTCTTACCCACCTGTTTTAGCGGTGCAACAGGTACACCGCTCTTGATATTCTTGCCTGACCCCCTGCTTTCAAATTGCATCTCATACTCAAAGCCTTCACGATAAACCGTTACTGATAGCCAACGAGATAAGGCATTTGCAACCGAAGCACCTACGCCATGCAAACCACCGCTGTACTGATAGTTATCGCTTTCAAATTTACCACCAGCGTGCAGTTGAGTAAATACAACCTCTACACCGCTGACTTTCTTTTGCGGATGAATATCAACAGGAATTCCACGTCCGTTGTCCTCGACTTGCGCACTTCCGTCCTCCTCAAGAGTAACCACAATCGTGTCGCCATGCCCGTTGGCAATTTCATCAACACTGTTATCAACAATTTCCCATAGAAGATGATGCAGACCTTTTGTGCCGGTTGTACCAATATACATACCAGGACGCATACGCACAGCATCCAAGCCCTCCAAAATTACTATATCCTTTGAATCGTACTGTTTAGACAAAATATCACTCCTTATAAAATTTACTATTATTCTAACACAAATTAGTAAAAATGAAAAATCAATTTTAGCAAATTTATTAAAAATTTTAAATTTTTACCCGATTTTTAGCATATTTCGGGCAATTTTTAACATAATAATGAAAAAAAAAGGAACTTTTATTATGTCAACAATCGTACTAACAGGCGGAGGAACTGCAGGTCACGTAATACCAAATTTGGCGCTCGTCCCATATCTAAAAGAGCATTTTGATAACATAGTTTATATCGGTAGTAATACAGGGCTAGAAGAACAACTTCTTGCGCCCTTTCCTGATATTAAATATTTCCCAATCACTACAGTAAAATTCTTGCGTAGCCTTAATCCAAAAAATTTGCTGATACCTTTTAAATTATATCGTGGCAAAAAAGAAGCAACACAAATTTTGCGAGAACTCAACCCAAATATTATCTTTAGTAAAGGGGGCTATGTATCACTTCCCGTGACTTTTGCGGGCAAAAAATTGGGCATCCCTATTGTTTGCCACGAAAGTGACTTAAGCATTGGGCTAGCGAATCGATTAGGATGTAGACATTGCTGTGCTGTCTGCACGACATTTAAAGAAACTGCCGACAGACTAAACAACGGGCTTTTTGTTGGTTCTCCATATCAAAAAAAGGAGTTTTCAACTGAACAAAAACAACGCTTAAAGCAAAAGCTAAATTTGACAAACGACAAACCAATTTGCATAATAACTGGAGGCAGTCAGGGTTCAATTAGTCTAAACAAAATTGTGCTGAACAACCTAGATTTCCTACTCAAAACACACCAGATAATTCATTTAACAGGCAAAGGAAAACTACACAACACCAAACGTACTGGCTATCACGCTATGGAATTTACGCAAGATTTAGGGCTTATGATGAGTATGTGCGACCTCGCTATCACTCGTGGAGGAAGCAACGCACTCTACGAATTTTTAAGTTATAATGTGCCAATGCTTATTATCCCCCTGCACAAAGGTTCACGGGGCGACCAAGAACAGAACGCAATATATTTTGAGAAAAAAGGTTACGCAATCACACTTCTTGAACCCGAAATGGACGACGCAACCTTTATCCAAAAATTCAGCCAGCTTATCAAAACAGCACCAACAATTCGAGCGACTAGCAAATTCGCTATTCCCACAGACAGTTTACAAAAAATTATGTCCGTCATACTAAAATACCGAAAAATTTGCTAACCCCTTTCCCAAAGCGCCCCGCCCATCCGTCTGACCAAGATAAATTTATCCTTTAAAGCGCAAGAAGTACATCCCGCCCGTCTATATTATAAAGGATGAAATACTTAAATTCGCAGGGGTTCTACTAGCCTGTTATCCTGAGCGCCGACCCGCACAAGCCCATATTCGAAGGAGCTGTGAAGCGACTGCAAGGAGCTGAACCCCAAATTGAAATAATTAAAGGATAAAATCCTTCTATATGACAAGAAAGGCAAATAAATTGCCTTCTTTGTTTTGATCTAGGTTCGCTTCGCTTCACAGATCCTTCCATAGACAAGCTACGATGGAGGGGGCAGAATGACAACCAAACCGAGATTCAGCAACTCGTGGTGCGGGATAAGGGAAACAGAGTATGACCCTTGCGGTCATACGAACGACACGCAGTCGAGTGCGACAATGCAAATGCCTTGTGGCTGCGTGGCGCAACAGGTGTAAACTGTTGGATAGGGGGCAACACCCCGCCCGTCTGTATATAAAGGATAAAATAATTTTATCCTCTTAAAAAACGGGGGCTTGGTGCGTGCGTTCGGTACTAACGCACAATGCTCCGCAAAAGCGGAGCAAAATACGCTGAAAGCGTATGCACCAAGCCCCCATAAATTAAACTTTGATTACACTGATATGTGGCAAAACTTTTAAATTGAACAACCCGCAGTTGTACAGCGAACCACTCTTAAGATAGTCTTAAAAATTCTAATTAAATTATTTAAATATTATATTTTCGGGCAAAAGGTAGCCGAAAAGTTCGTTTTGCATACTAACACTGCCATCCACTTTATCAGAAAAAGTAAAGGCTTTGTTTTGCGTACAGCATTTAATAATCACAGGGTGTTCGCCTGGGTATCGTGACAATATCTCAAACACCGCCTCTTTTAAGTCGGTATCGGTCAAGTCAAACTTAAGATACAATTTTTCAGTATGCAAATCCTCTGATTTTTCTTCAGGCTTTTTCTCTTCTTCCTTTGGCTCGTCGACTTTCCACAGAATAAATTCCTCCGGCAAAACCGTTGGGCGTTCGCCATCCCGAATACTCATTTTACCAACGACGGTGACCATATTATCAACCGTCAAAATCGGCTTATACATCTCATAAATTTTCGGAAAAGCCAAAATTTCAATCGGTCCAAACAAATCTTCAATCGTGACAATAGCCATTTCTTTATTGCCCATTTTAGTATTTGTGCGCTTAACGTTGGTGATAATTCCGCCACACTTAATTTGCTTGCCGTCCTCTATTCCCTCGTAAATTGCAGTTTCTTCCTCACCGTCTTCGCTTTGGATAATGGTTGGAATAAGCATCGTACTGTTAAGGTTAAATTCTTGATATTTGTGTCTAAACTGATCCAAGATATGCCCGCTTACATACACGCCCAAAACCTGCTTTTCGTACTTAAGCCGTTGTTGGTCGCTATACTCGGGAATATTTGGGTATTCAACTGCATTAAGCGTTTTGTCATCCTTTAAGATATTATCAAAAAGAGTCATTTGCCCTGCGCTTTGAGACTTTACATCGCTTGACACACGACTAACGATAGATTCATAAACCGCGATCATCTGGCTACGTGGTACACCAAAGCAATCAAAAGCGCCCGACCAAATCATTGACTCCAAAAAGCGCTTGTTGTGAGCCTGCCCGCCCATACGAGAAATAAAATCTGACAAATCCTTAAAGTCGCCGTTTGCCTCACGTTCACGCACCAAATCTTCCACCAAGCTTACGCCGACGTTCTTAATTCCGCCCAACCCGTAACGAATTTCGTTATCACTCTCCACGCTAAAATATGCCAAACTCTTATTTACATTTGGTGGCAAAATCTTGATATCGTGCGCCCGAGCCAATTCCATATAATGCGTCAACTCGTCCGATTTGGTAATACGGTTATTGATAATCGCTGTATAAAATTCAATCTTGTGATAGCGTTTCATATACGCTGTTTGATATGTAATAAACGCATAAGCTGCTGCGTGCGCCTTATTAAACGCATAACTACCGAATTTCTCCATTTGCTTCCATAGTACTTCGGCGTCTTCTAATTTCATACCACGCTTTAGCACACCTTCAATAGACTTTTTGCCCTCAGGGTCTTCCCAACCGTAAATAAAGCGTTGTTTTTCAATCGGCAACTTGTCCGCCAATTTTTTACCCATAATTTTACGCACGCCGTCCGCCTGTCCCATCGTGTAACCTGCTAGTACCTGACAAAGTTTCATAACCTGTTCTTGATACACCATAACACCATAAGTAACGTCCAGCACCTCTTTCATTTTTTCAGATGGATAAACAATAGACTCGGGGTTTTTACGGTTGCGCACATAAGTAGGAATTTCATCCATAGGACCAGGGCGATACATTGCCAAAATCACGATAATTTCCTCGAGGTTTACTGGCTTCATATCCTTGGCAAAATTAGAGATTCCGCCACTTTCAAGTTGGAACACACCGTCGTTGTCGCCCGAACCTATTAGCTTATAAACTTCGGGGTCATCGTACGAAAAATCACGAGAATAAAAGTCAATCGTCTCCCCTGTGCGCTCTTTTATAAGTTTCTGCATAAGGTCAATATCGGTGAGAGTAATCAGTCCCAAAAAGTCCATTTTCAAAAGGCCCAAATGCTCTGTTTCGTTTTTGTCATATTGTGTTGTGACCATATCGCCATTTTTCGCCATTGGCACATGGTCCGAAATGTCGTCACAGCAAATTACGACACCCGCAGCGTGAATACTTGTGTTGCGGGGCATGTTTTCAAGCTTAATCGCTGTGTCAACAATTTTTTGTACAAGCAAATCGCTCTCGTACATCGCTTTAAGTTCCGGCACAATGTGTTCTTGATCCTCAGGCTTTTTGCTTAGTCCAAAAATCTTCTCTATTGCGGGTGATTTCGGCATTTTTGTAGGGAAAAGCTTAGTCATTTTATCAACTTCGTTATACGGCATTTTAAGGACCCTTGCAACGTCTTTTATCGCCGCTTTTGCCGCCATTGTACCAAAAGTTATAATCTGGCTTACATTAGGCTCGCCGTATTTTTCGATAACATACTCAATTACTTTTTCACGTTTTACGGGGCAAAAGTCGATATCAAAGTCGGGCGGGCTTACACGTTCGGGATTTAGAAATCTCTCAAACCAAAGGTCGTATTTTAATGGGTCAAGCAAGGTTATTCCTATTGCATATGCTAGAATACTCGCTGCCCCACTACCACGACCAGGTCCAACTGGCACACCATGTTCACGTGACCAATTAATAAAGTCCCATACGACCAAATAGTAGTCAACATAACCACTTTTGACTAGCGTGTTCATCTCGAATTCCGCACGTTCCTTAATCTTGGGAGTAATTTCACCATAGCGCTTAATAAGTCCCTCGTTTACAATCTTCCACAAATATTCTGTGTTGTCCATACCATCAGGAGCGGTAAATTTCGGATAAAACTGACTCTTAAAGTCCAAGGTCACGTTACATTTTTCGGCAATTTCTAGCGTATTTGTCACACTTTCGGGATGCGCCTTAAATATCTCCATCATCTCTTCAGCCGTTTTTAAGTAAAACTGATTTCCGTCCATACGCATTCTGTCAGGGTCGTCAATCGTTTTACCAGTTTGGATACACAACAAAATGTCCTGTGTTTCAGCATCCTCGGGATATAGATAGTGAACATCGTTGGTCGCAATCGTTTTAACCCCCAAAACTTCAGCCAGCCTAAATAAATCTGGCAAAATCTGGCGTTGGAGTGGTATTCCATGGTCTTGCACCTCGACATAAAAATCGCCTGGAGCAAACATATCTCTAAGCCTTGTGCCTAACTTAACCGCCTCATCAAACATACCTTGCGCAAGAAGTCTAGGTATATCACCCGACAAACAAGCAGTACTACAAATCAGCCCCTCAGAATATTTCTCTAGTGTATCATAATCAATTCGTGGCTTATAATAAAAACCTTTTGTCCAAGCGATACTGTTTAACTTAATAATGTTGTGATAACCTACGTCGTTTTTAGCTAATAAAATTAAGTGCGCAGGACTCTGCTTGCCTTGTTTGTTATTAAGGTCAGGTGCTACATAAAACTCTGTACCCAAAATCGGCTTGATATCGTTTTCCTTGCATTGCTCGTAAAATTTCACAGCGCCGTACATATTTCCATGATCGGTAATAGCACAAGCAGGAGCGCCACGTTCCTTTAAAATTTTGACTAATTTCTTAATTCTTGCCGCACCATCTAGCAAACTGTATTCGGTATGCAAGTGTAAATGTACAAAGTTTTCCATAAAGTAATTCCTCTTAATTTATAATTCAATTCTATCGCATTTTACAAATATGTCAATCAAATCAATACAATTTGCTTTAAAAATGTTGATTTGCACTTAATTTTGCAATTAAAAATTATTCTTCCTTTTTTTAAGTGTCGCTAGGTTTAATTCAAACTTCTTCCGCTTGCTTATCTTCGCTTTCTCCGTATTCTGCTCGTAAATCTTCTGCGATTTTGACAATTTTACGCAATCTGTGGTTGACACCGCTTTTTGTAAGAGGTGGATTCATAAGTTTTGCAAGCGAATCTAAATTCTCCTCAGGATTAGCAAGACGAAGCATACACAATTCGTAAAGGTTGTCAGACAGAGTTTCTAGCCCTACGGTTTCTGAAATAAACTCAATCGCATCAATTTGTTTTAAACTAGCATTGACCATTTTCCCCATATTATTGTTCATACAATTTAATTGGCGATTTAGGTTATTACGGACTTCACGTACAGCAAATTCGTTTTGCAACGTCAAAACCGCATTATTAGCGCCGACAAGAGCAAGTGTATCACTTACCAATTCCGCTTCTTTTAGGTAAATTACGGTGAATTTTCTTCTTTGCATAGATTTTGTGTAAATATCGTACTGCGACAAAATATGCGAAAAATCGCCCGCTAGTGAGTGATTGTTGAAAACAAATTCCAAGTGATATCCACCTGTGTGTTTTTTTAGGTCGCTTATATCCTTTATAACAATATTTGCACTTGCGCAACCCATAAAAACACCTTTTACAAACTCTCGCTGACAGCAATCTTCTTCAATAAGATGGCGACTAACTCCGAAATTTAGCACCAATTCACCGTTATAATTTTCTCTAAGAATATATGTATCCAACAAAAGTTGACGAGCAAGCGAACTTGGGACTTGAATATGATATTTGATTATGTGATTCAAACGTTCTTCGCTACTAAAATCCAAATCACTGCTATTGGGATATATCCTACTAACAAGTGCTGAAATTCTCTTGTAAAGGTTCTTTAATTCGGTGATAAATTCTATCTTGTATCCACTATTTTCATCACCCGAAATTTCTGCACATGTACGCAACAAACCGCCCAATTCCGCCCTTGCGCAACAATCTTTTTGCGGTAGTTCGCTGTCCGCAACTTCAAATTTTGCATCATAAGAAAATGACATCTTTATTCCTTTTGTTCCTTTAATTTTATGTTTACAATTCTATCTAGTGGGATATTGTGCTTTTTTATAAATTCTTTAGGCACACTGCATTCCGCAATCCTTTGAGGAGAGTGCGCATCGCTCCCTATTACCAAAGTCACCCCGCTATCTATAAGAGCTTTGGCTTCATTTTCATCCATTTCAATACGTTTGCCGTTAAGTTCAACCCAAATACCCCGTTCCTTTGATGCCTCCGCCAACCTTTTGATGTCAACGTGAGTAGCATAATTAGGATGCACGACCAGTTTTACAGGGTATTTTTGCAGTGCCAAAATATAACTATCCGTCACTTTTTGCTTACGCTTTTCACTATTTTTAACCCAGAAATTCATCAAAGCGAACCAAATACTACTTGGCTTGCGAAGAGAACAAGCAAATTTATGCACCCCGAAAATTATGTAATCAAAAAGTTCCAGATCGCTTTTCTTTAAGTCCAAGTCACCCTTCATATTGATGAGATTCGCTTCAACACCAAGCAAAATCTCCATATCGGGAAATTTTAATCTTAATCTTTCAATTTCTTCACGCATTTTTGTGACTTGCTTGCGACTTATTCCATGTGCCACGTGATAAAATCCGTGGTCAGTTATACCTATGGAACGAAGTCCCTTTGCTCTTGCTGATTCCACATTTTCCTCTATACTACCCACACCATCGCTATAAAAAGTATGCGTGTGATAGTCCTCTGTCATTTCAAAATCCATATTCCTCTCCTTGTTATAACAAAATTATTTCCAGTTCCAGATTCGCCCCAAACTTTTCCGCTACAGTTTTGCGTATTAATTCTATCAGTTCCATCACATTTTTGCAAGTAGCCAAGCCCAAATTTACGATATAACCTGAGTGAATTTGTGACACTTGCGCCCCGCCTATTGTTACCCCCTTTAATCCGCAAGCCTCAATCATATATGCGGGAGCTAGCGCAGTAGTCTTACGAAAAACGCTTCCCGCACTAGCAAATCCAACTTTTTGCGTACTAATTCTCGCTTGAATTGCATATTGCATACGGGCAGAAATTTTGTTAGGCGAATCTTTGGTTAACGAAAAACCTACACCTATTATAACATATTTTTTTGAATTTGTAAAAACACTGTGACGATATTCAAAAAAAAGTTTTTCTTTTTTTAGTCTTACTATCTTTTCGCCGTCAAAAACATCCACATATTCCACAAAACTGCCTATTTCCACACCAAAAGCGCCCGAATTCATAACAACAGCACCGCCCACGCTTCCAGGCACTCCAATAAGACATTCGATACCGCCAAGCCCGTTTTTTGTAGCAAAATCGATAAGACGGCTTAACTTCAAGCCCGCCTCCGCATACACAAACCCCAATCGATTAATAAAACATTTAGTAAGTCTTTCGGTAGAAATTACAACGTATTTTATACCGTCATCACGAAAAAGGACGTTTGACCCCGCCCCCAAAACGCAAAAATCAACTTTGAAACTACTGCACAAGCGCAAAACGGCGCCAAGTTGCACCCGATTATTAGGAGTAATAAATGCAGGAGTGACCCCACCTATGCGAAAAGTCGTTTTATCACTCAACTTTTCATCACGTTTGTAATCGCAAATAGTATCTAAGCTCTTCCAAAATCTATTTGTTAACATATAACTGCTCCTCTTTTATCCATACATTTGACACAAAAACATTTAAAACCTGCAATTTGTTGCTCAAGGCTGATTCAAATTGCTGATAAACTTTTTCTGTATATATCTTGTCATTATTCACGCAAAACATACCAATAGTCGTTAAATCTTGTTGCACTTCTTGACTCAAAATATACTCAATAAAACCGCTTGCCACCGCTATATTTTCTTGAAGTTGCGTAGTAATTGCCAAATACTGAATCAAATCGGTATATTCGCCCAAAAAATTATAATTCACGTTTTGAATTAAGCCTAATTTTGTCTTATTGTTTAGCCTAAACAAATCTCGTTGCGTACCCAACAATATCTCAAATTCATTTCCCTTAAGATAAGACTCATAAGCCTCATACTGCGTGTAATCCGTCCGTTCTAGGAATTTGCGGACATCACAATTCAAGGCAAATTTAGGCAAATTATACGACTGCCCCGCTCCAATTACCACTCTTTCTTTTTCTTCCTTTAATTTATTAAGCGCCTCCAAATTTACATTATCCAACCTATTTTGAGAACAAAGCACATACCCGCCCATACACCAAGGTATTGCCAACTGCTCACCTTCCGCCCGTCCACCCGCCATCAAATCGCTACGAACGTTGTTTTTTAAGTTAAGAGGTTTGCAAAAACTCTTCAAAAAGTCGCCCGCCCCGATTCCAAAACTTACCATATCAGGAGTAACTCCTTGTGAAAGTAATTCCCGAGCCTGTTCTACCCCAACCGTACGCACGATGACATAATTATTTTTCGTCTTTGTTTGATAATTAAATGCACGTTTTTCCAAAAATCTTGCACGACTTGCACTCCCACCTTCAAAAGTATCGATTTCCCACAATTCCAAAAACACTGCATCTACGCCCGCCTTACTTAACCATTCGTTGCGTGCAGAATTTATTTGAGGTAACAAAAAATACGGCGCAATTATAAAATATGCAACCACACATAGCGAAAAAATGCAAAATGCCAGCCGTTCAACTTTCTTTTTTGACAAACAAAAATCACCTCACAATTTTAATATTGTATGAGGTGAAAATCTGATTTATTATTTAATTATTTCAAAAATTCGTGGATATTCTCTGCATCTTTTTGCGATATACCCTCAACCAAACAAAGCTCCTCTATCGTTGCCGATTTTATATTGTCGATTGATTTAAAATGCTTGATTAAATTTCTGCGTTTTGTTGGCCCAATTCCGTCAATTTCTTCCAAAATAGAAGAAACCTTATTCCTTAAACTTCGGTGAAATGTGATAGCAAACCTATGCGATTCGTCACGAATTCTTTGCATAAGCTTAAGTGAATTATGTGTGCGAGGAAGAATTAGCGGGTTCGATTCGCCGACTAAGAAAATTTCTTCCTGTTGTTTTGCTAACCCCACAAGTTTTATTTCGGTATGTCCGCACTCCTGTAGAGCTAAATAAGCATTACTTAATTGTCCTTTCCCGCCATCAACAACAATTAAATCAGGCTTTTCGGAAAAACTTGGGTCGGGATTATCAGGCTTATCTAATTCGTTAAGCCGACGAGTGATAATTTCTCGCATACTAGCAAAGTCGTTTGCGCCCTCCACTGATTTAATCTTAAATTTTCGATAATAACTAGGCTTCGCTTCCCCGTTTATAAAAACCACCATAGACGCCACACTCAAAAGCCCGCCAATGTTTGAAATATCGTAGCATTCCATTATTTTCGGCGGTTTTTCCATATGCAAAATTTCGCCCAACTTAATAACTGCCCCTGTTGTCAAGTCATAATTCCGCTTTTCGCTCTCAATCGCTTTATCAAGATAAAGTTCAGCATTTTGCTTGGCAATATTTAGAAGTTTTAATTTCTCGCCTTTTTGGGGGTTATGAACCTCTACCGCACTAATTCGCCCAACCGTCCCCGACTTTCGTTGAATATTCAACCACTCTTTAAGCCCATCGTCCGCTTCAAAGGGTAGTAGTATTTGCTCAGGCGGAAGCGCTTGTGTTGAGTAATATTGCGTAACGAATTGTTGCAAACTCTCTTCCAAACTCATATCAGGGTCAACCAAATGAAAGCAATCTACCCCCACGCTTCGCCCACCACGAATTACCAAAACAGCAACGCTTCCTACAGAGCCATTACTTGCCCACGCAAATGCATCAATGTTATCCAAATTTGGCATAAATGTAAGAGTTTTTTCCTTTAATCTATCTAGCATATTAAGGTCATCACGAATTGCCATTGCTGATTCAAACTGCTCTCGCTCCGCAAAAGTCGTCATTTTATGCGTCAAAATTTCCTGCACTTCGCTATACTTTCCGTTTAAAAACTCAATCGCTTTACCCAATAGCGCATGATATTCTTTTGAACTAATATAGCTTACACAAGGCGCACTACAAAGTCCCAAATCGTAATTAATGCAAGGGCGAGTCCGTTTTTGCAATTTTCCGCCACACATCCGCAAAGGGTATGCGTTATGTAGCATTTTAATCAATTCGCTAGCACGAACACCCGCAAAATACGGCCCGAAATATCTTGCGCCGTCACGCTTTAATTTACGAGTGATTTCAAGTTTGGGAAATTCCTCCCGCATATTTATGCGAATGTACGGGTACGACTTGCCGTCCTTTAGCAAAATATTGTAGTACGGCTGAAAACGTTTAATCAAATTATTTTCAAGCGCAAAAGCTTCCGCCTCATTAGGAGTGATTATATAGTAAAAATCAGCAATATTTTTAACCATACTCCTAACCTTAATCGTGTGATTTTTGCTCTGCTGAAAATATTGGCTCACACGATTCTTGAGATTTTTTGCCTTGCCAACATAAATCACTTCGCCTTGCTCGTTTTTCATTATATATACGCCACTATTTGTGGGCAATTCTTTTATCTTTGTTTGCAAATCCATAGTTTAATTATACCTCTTTTTGTTTCAAAAAACAAGATTTTTTGCAAATTTCACATTTTTTCACAATCTGGCATATAAAATTTTGAAATTTATCAGGGGGAAAACCTATGACCATATCCCAAGCCTTAGTAATTGTGTTATTAATTTCAGTCTTTGCAGGCGCAACAAACGCAAATCTCGCAACTAATACCAATATGCTGATAATTTTGCTTATCGCATTAATCAGTCTTGCAGGCGTCACAACAATAAACACAAACCTTAATCAGCTCAACCGCAACTATCTTTGTCGCAATCGCATAATTTCGCCATATGGCACAATAACACAAACTTTATTCTAATTTAAATTACCCGAAATTCCGGGCTTTTCACACAAAAAAAAGAGTCGCAAGTAAATCAAACTGCGACTCAATTTATTAATAGAGATTAGATAGCCTCTTTAACTTTAGCACGTTTACCGCTAAGCTTACGAACATAGTATAGTTTAGCACGACGAACTTTACCTCTACGTATTACCTCTACGTGATCAATGCGTGGAGAGTGAACAGGAAATGTTCTCTCAACACCGACACCAAAACTAATACGACGAACAGTAAACGTCTCACGAATACTACCATTTTTACGAGCGATTACAACACCCTCGTAAGCCTGAATACGTTCCTTGTCACCCTCAACAACTTTCACATACACTCTAACTGTGTCACCAATGTTGAAGTCAGCGACCTTGTCTTTCAAGCCTTCTTTCTCCAAAGTAGCAATAATGTTCATGACTTAATACCTCCTTAACAAGATTATTCAGACGTTCATATAAGGCACTCACCTTTAGAGGACCATCTGAAGCCATACAATTTATTTTATCACATTTTTTATTATTTTGCAATACATTTTTAGTAAATTTTTTTAAAATTTGGGGTTTTTATCAACAAAAAGCACCTTCGATTAGTTTAATTTCGTCGCCCAGTACCTGTACAACGTCAAAACGAATCGGCATATCAAGTAAATTAAATTGCTTTTGATAATAAACTGCCAACATATTAAGCTTGCGCTGTTTTATTTCGTCCACCGCCTCCATAGGCAAGCCGTATCTAGCGCTTGCACGAGTTTTTACCTCAATAAAGACAAGATATGCACCCTGTTTTGCGATAATATCGACCTCACCCAATTTACAGCGAAAATTCTGCTCAATAATCTTATATTTATGCTTTTTTAAATATTTTACTGCTTCCTTTTCGCCCCAAATTCCCAACTCAAAATTACTCACGCCACACACTCCTTTGGTTCGTCAAGCGTAATCGCTCCAAGTCTGCCTTTCCTAAAATCGTCCAAAATTGCCCTTGCGCCCCGCTCCCAATCGAGTTCTCCACCACGCAACACGAATTTGCGAGCTTCACAAACTTCACCCAAGTACTCAACAGGCTGTTTATCGTTATCAAAATTCAAGTTGTATCTATTCAAAAACTGCTCACGATAATCACCGTGTAGCATTTTACTAATAAAGTCAAGACTGAGTTCGCTAACATCAAGGACGTCTTCACGAATCGCATTTATATATGCCAAATTGTGTGCAACTTCATCATCGTCAAAAGATGGCCACAAAGTACCAGGTGTGTCAAGCAATTCAATATTGCCCGCAATTTTAACCCACTGCGTACTGCGAGTAACACTAGGTTTATCACCCGTCACAGCCTTATATTTACCGCAAAGATTGTTAATTAGCGTACTTTTACCACAATTCGGCACACCGATAACCATAGCCCGCAACGGCATTGTGATTCCTTTTTGTCGATTACGCTCTAATTTTACTGACAAAAGATTTTCCATACCAGCGACAATTTGCTTACCCGCATTAGATAAGGTCGAGTTTTGCAAAATCGCCAATTGATTCTCGCCCGAGTAGAATTTTTGCCACAACTTAGTCTTTTTGTCATCCGCCAAATCAATCTTGTTTAATACAAAAATTATCGGTTTGTTGCCCAGAATTTTCTCAAACTGCGGGTTTAAGCAACTATACGGCGCTCGTGCGTCTAGCACATAAATCACCAAATCCACAAGCCGAATATTCTGCTCCATTTCCCGCAAAGCCTTAGTCATATGCCCTGGGTACCACTGAATTTTCATCTCTCTCCCCCTTTAAATGTTAGTTTATGTATTATTTTTATTTTTTAATAAGTCGGGTCGCCTAGATTTTGTCAAAATTTCACTCTGTTCTTTGCGCCACTTGGCAATTTCTTGATGATTGCCACTGAGCAAAACTTCAGGCACTTTCATACCGCGAAAATCGGCGGGGCGAGTGTATTGCGGGAATTCCAGCAACCCGTCGCTAAAAGTCTCGTTTTTGGCAGAATCTTCGTTCCCCAAAACATCGGGAAGCAACCTACAAACCGCATCCGTTACCACCATACTAGGCAATTCACCACCCGTTAGAACGTAATCGCCGATACTAATTTCTTGATCCACAAAAGTATCAATCACTCGTTGGTCAATGCCCTCGTAATGCCCACAAATTAGAATCAAATGCTGTTTTTGTGCTAAATTTTGTGCAATACTTTGCGTAAACTTCTCTCCCTTAGGCGACATATAAATAACATACGAATCACTATCCAACACGCTTTCGATACAATCAAAAAGTGGTTGCGGTGTCATCAGTAGCCCTTCTCCACCGCCGAACGTGTAGTCATCGCACTTGTGGTGCTTGTCGAGAGAAAATTCACGAATATCAATTACATTAATTTCAATCGCACCCCGTACTGTCGCCCGTTCCAAAATGCTTTCTTTAATTGGAGCAAAACTATTCGGGAAAAGCGTCAAAATATCAATTTTCATCATAATTTGTCACCTCGTCAAATTTAGCTTTATTAACAACAATCTTCTTTGATTTCGTATCAATAAAAACAAAAACATCACGCAAAAACGGACACGAAACGTCACCAAAACCACTATGAATCGTGAGAATATCGGTAGCGCCGTAATTTTCCACTTCGATAACCTTACCTAAACTCAGCCCCGATTCGTCAAACACCTCACAATCAACCAAATCTGCAAACAAGAATTCACCCTTTCCTAAATTAATTGTATCACCTTGAGGTAGATAAATTATCTCATCTCGCAATTCTTCTGCTCTGTTTCTATCCTTACAAGATTCCAACATAACAAAAGCATAGCCGTCACGAATATTACAAGTAGTGATTTTGGTCAATTCTCCGCACAAAACAACTTCCCGACCGATTTTGAATTCGCCAGTTTTAGTAAACGGCAAGACCTTTAATTCGCCTTTAATTCCTTGAGGTTTCAAAATTTTACCCAATTCGTATTGCATTTTTCCTCCTAACAAAAAACGAGAAAGGTTGTTCACTTTTTCTCGCTTAGTCTAGACAAGTCGCCCTCAAAACAGGTGCAGACTTGACCCGAAATAAATTATGCAGTAGCTTCCTCACTTGCAGGCGCTTCCACATTTTCCTCCTTAGATTTTGGAGCAGGTGGCATTTGCTTAGCACGTGGCGCAACATATGTCTTAGCCTCCAAAATGCCCTCCTTTACAAGCAACTCCCTTGCGGTCTCAGTAGGTGTTGCACCAACGCTCAACCAGTACTGAATACGATCCTTTTTAAGATTAAGCTCAAAAGGTTGCTTGAGTGGGTTGTAAGTACCCAAATTCTCAATGAATTTACCGTTTCTTGCACAACGAGAATCTGCTGCAACCATACGGTAGAATGGTGATTTTTTGTCGCCC
This sequence comes from Alistipes finegoldii, assembly GCA_963614045.1. Taxonomy (GTDB): domain Bacteria; phylum Bacillota; class Clostridia; order Christensenellales; family UBA1242; genus UBA7867. Next base: position 19,422 of record CAVEBU010000018.1, read on the forward strand.
AAACGGGTCAATCTAATTTTAACTGCCATTTTTTATTTTCTCCTTAAATAATTTATATAATTTTCGTTAATTAAAACGGAAATTTCATCTTTTTACCCTTTTTGCCACCGCCGTACTGCTTCATCAATTCTTTACTTTGATTGAATTGCTTTAGCAAGGTGTTAACTTCTTGAATCGAAGTACCGCTCCCCATAGCGATACGCTTTTTTTGTCCCGCTTTAATGCAGTCAGGGTCAAACCGCTCTTTCTCGGTCATCGATTGAATAATTGCCTTGTTTTTAGCGATTTCATGTTCATCAACCGCAACATTTCCAACCTTATTTCTCAGTCCTGGAATCATATCCATAAGGGTATTGATATCACCCATTTTCTTGAGATTCTCAATTTGATTAAGATAATCTTGCAAAGTAAACGAATTTTCTCTAAACGACTTTTGTAACTGCTCCAATTCCTTTTGGTCGACAGCACTTTGTGCTTTTTCGATTAGTGTAAGCACGTCGCCCATTCCCAAAATTCTACTTGCCATTCGGTCAGGATAGAACGGCTCAATGTCGCCCAATTTCTCGCCAACACCACAGAATTTAATCGGCTTACCAGTAACCGCTTTGACGGACAATGCAACACCACCACGAGTATCGCCATCAAGTTTAGTAACGATTATCCCCGTCACATCCAACTGCTCATCGAATTCCTTCGCAACCGTCACACTGTCTTGTCCTGTCATCGCATCGATTGTAAACAAAATCTCATTTGGCGCAATAGCAGACTTTAGCTCACGCAATTCTTCCATCATCTTTTCATCGATGTGCAACCGTCCAGCTGTATCCAAAATAACCACATCAAATCCCTGCGCCTTCGCATGTTCAATTGATTGCTTCGCTGTCTTAATCGGGTCTTGCGTGCCACGTTCAAAGACTTCTATGTTCGCCTGCTTGCCCACAATCTTTAATTGCTCAATCGCAGACGGACGATAGATATCACACGCTACGAGAAGCGGGCGCTTGCCTTGAGATTTTAGTAGCGCACCCAATTTACCACACAAAGTAGTCTTACCTGCACCCTGCAAACCACACATCATTATGACCGCAGGCGGTGTTCCCGAGAAATCTAACTTAGATTGCGTGCTACCCATTAGCGAAATCAACTCGTCACGCACGATTTTAATTACTTGCTGACCTGGAGTCAAGCTCTCCAGAACTTCCGTCCCGCTAGCTTTTTCTGAAACGTCTGCAATAAATTTTTTGGCAACCGCATAGTTGACATCAGCCTCCAAAAGCGCCACACGAATCTCTCTCATCGCCTGATTTATCTCAAGTTCCGTCAATTTGCCTCGCTGTGTCATTTTGCTAAAAATGTGATTTAGCCTTTGGGACAATCCTTCAAACAAAGCCATATCTAATCCTCCAAAGTCTTGAATAATTGAGTAAATTCGTGCTTAATCTTTTCGCACTGCGCCTCATCAGAAGCCACAAATCCCGCCACATCGCCAATTTTTGATAAAATGTCGTGATATTTCTTGACCAAACCGAGTTTGCTTTCCAAATCGTTCAATCTTGCAATACTTCGACGCAAAACATCGCTCACCGCCTGCCTCGTCGTACCATTTTCATTGGCAATTTCCTCCAAAGTCGCATTGTAATCGACATATTTGCGAGCAATCTCCGCCTGATTTAGCGTCAAACATCCGCCATAAAAATCAAGCAATTCTCCAATCTGCACCTGCTGTGCTAATTTCATATTTCACCTCGGCAAAAAGGCTTGTAAAGTATTTCTACTTTACATACATTATACTACACCTACCCCACTTTGTCAAGAGATTTTTGCGAATTTTTTGAAAAACACACACATTTTATCAAGAAAAGCCAAATTTGCAATCATCTTTTGCCAATAAAAACACCGTTATTTGCCGAGGCAAAAACGGGCAAAAATTTCATCTAAAATATCTTCATTGGCGGTTTCGCCAGTGATTTCGCCAAGCGATTCCCACGCCTGCATTAAGGTCACAGCAAGACAATCAAGGGTAGCTAAATCACAATTTTTTATCGTATCTTCGAGAGCGTTTTGTGCCTTTTGTAAGCATTCAATGTGACGGGTATTCGTTAGAAAATCGCCATCAACAAGTATGTTTGCGTTGATTGTCTTATCAAAAATCAACTGCCGTAATTCATATATGTTTGTGCCGTTCGTTGCACTGACTTGTATGTCGCAAGATGCGTTTTTTGCGGTTGTTAGGTCTATTTTGTTGAGAATTCTAATAACGTTCGGCGCAGAAATTTCGGTTTCGTCTGGAGCGGTTGCATCAATCACGTGAAGCACCACATCGGCGTGCTGAATTTCGTTTTTTGTACGGTCAATACCCGCCTTTTCGACGATGTCGTCAGTCTCCCTTAAGCCTGCCGTATCTATAAGATTGAACCGCACGCCGTCGAATTCGTAACTTTCGCAAATTGTGTCCCGAGTCGTACCCGCAATATCCGTCACGATCGCCCTTTCGTAGCCCAAAATCGCATTCAACAAACTCGACTTGCCAGCATTCGGCTTGCCCACAATAGCGACATTTACACCGTTCTTGATATACAGCCCTGTTTTTGCAGTTGCAAGTTTTTTACTGATTTTTTGATTAATTTCGGTACATTTTTGAGCGATTTTTTGAGCAGTGATATATTCAATATCGTGTTCAGGGTAGTCGAGCGCAACATTTACTTCGCACATCAACTCGGTCAATTCGTCCTGAAGTTTTGTAACAAATTCGGTCATCGCCCCTGCTAGCAAACTCGACCCCGCCCGTAATTGCTCATAGGTGTTTGCGTTAATTAAGTCAATAATTCCCTCCGCCTTGCTCATATCCATACGACCGTTAAGAACGGCTTGCCGACTGAATTCGCCACGTTCGGCAAGTCTGGCACCGTTACGTATAAGGAAGTCCAAAAGACTTCGCGCCAAATAGTATCCGCCATGAATTTGCAACTCAACAACGTTTTCACCCGTAAAACTATGGGGTTTAGGGAAATATAGCGCCAACGCCTCGTCTTTAATACCATCAAATTTTAGTTCGCCGAAAATCGCATAACGAGGCTTGGGGTTATGTTTAAGTTTATCAAACACCAAACCGCCGACCTCCAGTGCCCTATTGCCACTTATTCGAATAATCGCAACACCGCTGTTGCCAATCGCTGTCGAAATTGCGCAAATTGTATCCATAATTATCCTCCGCAATTAATGTATTGCTTTATTATATAATAATGTTTGTCATTTTTCAACCCCAGAAACGAATTTTCTTAAAATTTAAAAAAATCTTATTAAAAACGTTTGACAGAGTAATCTTTTTATGCTAGACTATAACCGTTCTATTATAGAACAACTCCATTGTGTTTTATTATTTTTGATTTTCTCTTTTGTTCATTAATAATAAAACATGCCTTTGTAAAATTGGCACCAAAAAGTTGTCCATCTTTTTTGGTGCCTTTTATTTTGTAAAATTAAATAAAGAAAAAGACGCTCACTAAAGTTTTGTACTAGCAAGCGTCTTATTATTTATAATTAATGATTTTTAATTTAACAGAACAACGCAGTGTGTTCTTCGCCCAACAAAATTCTATTTAGCGTTGCATTAAGCTATCAAGTTTACGTTCCTTCTCTAATATTTTTTCACGCTCTTCTTCAAGGTTCTTTTGATATTCAAGAGAGTATTGCATCGCCATAATACTGAGCGCCATATATCTACCGTAACTATCAAGTCCGAGGCGACTTAAGTTAGTTGAATTTCCGCAATTCAAGGCAGCACTCAACATAGCACTTCGATATGCCTCATCACTCTTTTTGCGCCACCACTCCGCTTTGCGCCGAATATAGTCCAAATCGTACTGAACGTCTTTTTTTTGGCGAATAATGTCGTGAATTTTGTCCTCACGCTCCTTGCTCTCCTGTTCTTGCTGTTTGCGTTGAGCTCGTTCTCTCGCCTGCGCCTCTCTAAGCAAAACAAGTTCCTTGTCTTTTTGACGCTCACTACTACTCTTGTTAGACAAAATTTCCGCATAGAAAAAATTACGTTTTTTATCCGCAAAAAGCGCCTTTTTGAGTGCAAAATTCTCTTGACGTAATGCCTCAATTTCGCTCAATTCTTCATCGCTTTTACCCTCGTCGTGTGCATTTCTTATACTATAAGTATGCTTCGTCTTGGATTTTTGAGTAGGCTTGCCACTTGTGTTACTCGGTGTTTTTTGAGTTAATTTCCCCGATTTGTCTTGTATTGTTTCGTTGCTTTTTTGTGATTTTTCAATATCGGTTGTTTTGGCCATCTCGATGATAATTTTCTTAGTCCTCTTTTGTGGATTACGTAAGAAAAAACTCGGCGCTTTTATTTCGCTTGGCTCATTAGTATTTTGATTGTCTTTTGTGCCTATAGCGTTAGAAATACACTTAATTTCATCCGAAGTTTGCATAACGGTTTTTGCCGTTGAATCATCTTTTGCGGTGTCTTTTACAAATTTCTTGCTAATTTTTTTGTTCCACCTCACACCGCAATTAATTGACGCAAAATTCAGCGGAAAGCCTTGAATTCTTTTGCGTCTCTTCTTTTTGCGAACATCATCAGCCGAACTGCAAATTTCATTAGAGTAATCTTCATCATCAGCAAGCAAATTCGCAAAAGTTTCGTCAAAATAGTCATCATAAAATTTTTGAACACCGTCACAAGAAACCTCTTTCCCAATCTCACACGAATCACTATCGTAATCAAAAAACGCAAAATTTTTGCTAAGATTAGCCAGTTCTTCAAAGTCAATTTTTGACCAGTCAATTTCGTCTAGCTCGCTCTCGCTAGTCGCCTCCAACTCCACGCCTTGCTGTTTCTTTTCCTCAGACTGACTATCCTTAGCGTCAGAATTTTCTCCCGAATTACCGCACATTTCCTTACTGTGAAATTCATCAGACAACGCGCTCAACAACTCATCAGTATCCAAATATTCAAAATCATCTTTATTTTCTTTCATACAATGCTTAAAACCCCCATTTTAGTCTTTTGTTTTATTATACCCCAAAAAACAGAAATTGTCAACTCATATTACTTTAGAAAACAAAGAATTGCTAGCGAGTTTGTTCGCTCCGCTTGACAGCTTAGAAAATTTGTGTTATACTACTCAAAATCTAATTTAAAAGGACTTGTTATGAGCAAGGTTTGTTGCTTCACTGGAAATCGCCCAACTAAAATTTCATGGTTAAAAGACCCCGCACACCCTAGTTACTCAGCGTTAAAAAACATTCTTAGGGAAAAAATAAAACAAAAAATAGAAGAGGGATTTGACTATTTTATTTCGGGTATGGCACTCGGTTCGGATATAATTTGCGCACAAATTGTACTCGACTTGCAAAAATCTTTCCCACACGTCCAACTTGAGTGCGCTATCCCATGTATAGGACAAGAGGAATCTTGGTCGCCAACTCATCAGCAAAACTACAAGCAAATTTTGTTAAAAAGCAATGTAATTACTTATATGTACGACCATTACACGCCGTCATGTATGTTTGAACGGAATTTGTATATGGTGGAGAATTCGGACGATGTTATTGCAATTTGGAACGGCGGGCCTGGTGGCACACAAAACACAATTAGTTATGCCAAACGCTTAGGTATCCCTGTAGACATTATAAATCCCAGCACAATGTAACCCTCCCCCGCTCCATCACGCAACCACCTTAAGCCCCCCCCAACAAGCATGATTCATAGCCTTTCAAAATCTATAACAATTCCACAAAGCAGCCCCATAAAAAATACGAAACAAACC
>CAVEBU010000019.1:0-23407 GCA_963614045.1 Alistipes finegoldii
ACAATCAAATGTTTCCTCCTCTTCGTCATCCTGAACCCGCCATCGCAGTGTATCTTTTGAAGGATCTGTGAGCGAAGCGAACCCAAATAAAAAAGCAAGTCGAAGACTTGCAAAGGTAAAATGATTTTATCCTCTTATATTTGAAGATGATTTTATCCTTTAATTATTTAAATTAGGGTTCAGCGGTAAACCGCTTCACAGATCCTTCGAATATAGGCTAGCGAGTTTTTTTCGGTGGAGAAACCAAGTAAGACGAGGAGCATGCCAAAAATTGTTTTCGGCTCAAAAACAAGCAAGACACGAAACAAGACAATTTTGGGGATAGGAGCATAGTATGACCTATGTGACTATTTTAAAAACAGTCGAAGCGACACAGTATTGCGCCGTTTTTCAGTCGAAAAACGGAGGCACGTATAATGACCTACGTAACTGAGCAAAATATCGGCTCGTGACGACATATTACGAAGTTTATACACCGAAAAAACGGGTTAGTCTATCAAAATAATCGTAACCCCCGCATTCGCAAAATACAATTCGGGGTCACCAAGCAAATCGGGGCAGAGCTTCTTGAATTTCTCGGATTTTTCGTTTGCGGTCCATTGTTCACCCTTAACAAAATCACGAATAAAGCCTCGTTTTTTCGCACGACTTAGCCAAAACGGAAGCGCTTTTTTAATCTCGCCACCGACACCATGCGAACCGTAGCCATGAATCACTTTCATAACAACGATACCCTCCCGCCTTGCGACTTCAACCTCGATTTCGAGAATACTGAGCGCCTGCGGAACTGTTGGGCTATTCGCTTTTAAATTCAGTGTTTTGTACTTCATGCTACACATCCCCTTTCAAATCGACCTTGATTGCCACGACACCCCACCGCAATTCGTCGTCATTTGAGTAAAATTCGCGCATTTGTGTCACCGCCGAATCGCAAGTCATCTCAGCAAAGCCGACTTTGTCAAGAGGCAAGGCAGCAAAACACTCTTCAAAACTCTTGAAATGCAACAATTCAGCAACTTCGCAAGAAATTTTAGCATCGCCCTCAGGGTCACGTACAAAAACCAGTTTGTCGCCGACACTCAAAAGCCTGCGTTTTTCGTCGTTCAGTCGAATTTCGTAAATTTTGCGCCTATTTTTGATAAGCGAAAAATACGGCTCTCTCAATTTCATTTCCATTTGCAAAACTCCTTTAAATGCAATGATTCACATATAATTATAGCAAAAATGCCACGATTTGCAAGCAAACGACGATAGTTTGACAGCGAAAACACAAAATAAAAAGGCCCAACAGCCTTTTTGTTACGCTTTAATGCTCAAAACTTTCAATTTAATGTCGCCGACGTTGGACTTATAAGTCACAATTTCGCCAACTTTAGCACCCAAAAGCGCTTTACCTGCAGGACTTTCATTACTCAAAAGTCCTTTTGTTGGGTCAGCCTCAGTGCTACCAACAATTTTGTACTCCATTTCTTCATCAAAATTCATATCGTAAATCTTTACTGTACAACCCAAGCCGATTTTGCTAGTATCAATATCGTTTTCGTTGATTATTCTAACGTGGCGCAATTTCTCCTCTAGCTCAAGAATTTCAGTTTCAACTTGCGCTTGCTCTTCACGAGCAGCCACGTATTCACTATTCTCGCTTAAGTCACCGTAACTGCGTGCGATACCAATTTTTTCAGTACATTCGGGGCGTTTTTCCTTAATCAAAAACTCCAGACGCTCTTTCATCTGTTTCAACCCGTCTTCTGTAACGACAACTTCTCTTTCCATGTTTGTTTAGCTCCTTATAAAAAAATATTAAGTACGAATTGCTTGACTTAATACGAAATTTATTATATCACAAACCTTACAAAAAGTCAAGCAAATACACTATTTTATTTATTTTTTTGAATTTTTATTACTGCGAATATGCATTAATTTATAAACAAGCCCAGACTTGATTTTTATCAAGCCGAACGGACATAATTCTTGACAACAATAGCAACGAATACACTTATTATAATCAAATTTTGCTTTTGGCACTCCACCCTTTTTTATTGGAACCATACTAATCGCTTTGACGGGACAATGTTCGTAACATTTTTTGCAACCACGACATTTGCGTCGACTGACAGTCGGCCTTTGCGTCGTCAATTTATGCACAACGGGTTGCATCCATTTCGGCATTGAGCGAGCAAAAGGACGATAACCATCTGGCGTAACGGTCTTGTAATTTTCCACCGCCAAATCCTCCACTTTTTCGCCCAAGACTTCCACAGAAATATCTTTATCGATGTACCCACGCTCAATTCCTACCGTAATTGTTGGCAAAATGAGTGGGTCGGCTTTCATTAATTTCGCCCCTACAACGTCAACGGCGGTAGGATTGGCACCAGCTAAAATCGCTCCAATTTTGCGGGGCGTCCCGCTTGTTGGACCTGGACCTTCCATTCCGACAATCGCATCAGTGATGTGTAGTGTAAGTTTGTCGCGAAAATAATCTTGAATATCATACAAGAAGTTGTTAAAAACATCCAAAGTGCGATATTTACCATGCATTTCCACCTTAACAAGACCAGGAATTGCGCCGAACATATTTTTAACTGCGTTGCTAATACCCGTAAATGAGTGCGTTTTAAGTTTTGTCACATTGATAATCACGTCCGCTTTTTGCAAAATGTCGCAAATTAAGAATTTTTTGGAAACTTTTCCGCTTGGCAATTCCGCTTCAGCGCTTTCAAAATTCGTGTTTTCTTCAAAACCGCATCTTTGGGCGATTTCGGTGTAACCGCACGCCTTAAAAATTCCGCCCATATACCCAGCATTGAACGGACCGCCCGCACTATCAGTAATTACTACTCTTTTCGCCCCCGCCTGCAAACAGAGTTTGCCGACCGCCTCAACGACTGCGGGGTGCGTGGTGGCGCACTTGTCGGGAACTGCTTTCTGCACTGCGTTAACCTTCAAAACAACGACACTGCCTTTCTTTACGAATTTTCCTATCCCGCCCAACAAATCAACTGCTTTGTTAACTGCTGAAAAAACTTCCTCGCCATAGCTATCACATTTTACTAATGAAACTCTGTTATCCATAATTTTCTCCTTGCAATTTTACAAAATTATACAACAAAAAAATTTTTTTGACAAATTAATTTAATATAATTGTGCTTTTTGATTATTTTTGATACAATTAAGGGAATTAATTGCGAGGTGTATTATGAAAATCTGGTTGACGACGCACGTTGGTGAAAAAATTGTAAAAAGTTATGTTTACACGCCCGAGTATTATAGCGACGGCGAAATTTCGGAGTATGTAAAAGAAATTTGTAACGAGATTGACGAACCGACACCGATATTTTTGAAGAAACATTTTCAGCACATAAAAGAGTTTAACAATACGCAATTTACCGCTCGTGATTTTGTGGAAAGCGTGTTTTTTGACTTTATGAATGTTCAAGTTTATGACGAAAATTCCAAAAAGAAGAAAGAAAATCCACAATTTTACTAATTTTTGCAAATAAAAAATTGCTCGAAGTATTGACAATTTTGTAAAATTGTGTTATCCTACTGGTGAGTAAAAAGTGATGAGGTGAAATTATGCAGAATGCGGAAACCAATTGTCCTATCTATTCTAACACGAAGTTATCTTACGACCAAGACGTGATTTATAGACAAGAGAACATTCCTCGTGACCGAACTTATAGAATTTTCCCACCCGCAAGCGAGAGGTATTCTGAACCGCAATCGCATAAATTTAACATTGCTTCAATTAAAAACAAGGATGATTTGCTTGTGTCGAATTTACCTTTAATTGAGCGAGCTCGCCTACAAAAGTACGACATAAAATGCACGCCAAAGCATTATAACCTAATGATTGAGGCGACAAAATACATTTTTGATGCGTTTTCGTTCGAGTTTGAGTCAAACGATCGAGAATTTTTCAAAACACACTACTTCTCAATCGCTCCCAATCTCAACATAAACCCAAATGTCACTTCCCTGCCAACGATTTATCGAACCAGCGTTTGTGTCGAAAAGGACAAGCCTAAGCATTTCTCCTTTTCAACTTATGCTATCGTTGGTGGATATTCGGACGGCTTCTATTTTATGAATCGTTTGGACAACAATTACAACGAATTTGCTCACGTTTGTAAAGGTTCTAGGCATGGCGCACCGAAAAAATCACAAATCGTGCAGTTTCCACATATGCACCAGCCGTCTTTCAAGTACAAAGAACAAGGTTTACATGAGTTCAACACGCCTTATTACTTGCCGAATTTGAGAGACAAAGATATGCACAACTGCCTAAATTTTTATCTCAAGCATAACAGCATTTCTCACGACATGCTACTTGTTCGTGATAATATGACAATTGACGATGTGACACAATATGCAAAAATTTTTCACCTCACTCACTCGCTTGAAGATACGCAATTAGGTCAGCTTGGCAAAATCGCAGTAACAAATGTCGGTCACTATGCCGTTTCCACAGAAACAAACGACTATCACGCAAAATTGCCGGATCAGGAATGTGGTGCACCATATTTGCGACCTTAAAATACCTTTGGAGTTTGTACACTCCTTTTTTATTTTCGCTCAACACCGAATACAAAAAGAAAAAAGTATCATTTCGATACTTTTCCTTTTGCTTTAACTAAGCAAGCTCAACATCAGCGCCAGCTTCCTTGAGTTTCTTCTCAAGCTCTTTAGCTTCGTCAGGGCTAACGTTCTCTTTAACAGCCTTTGGAGCAGACTCAACCAACTCTTTAGCCTCAGAAAGACCAAGACCAGTAATCTCCTTAACAGCCTTAATTACAGCTACCTTGCTAGCACTTGGGTCAACACCCTTAAGCATAACTGTGTAGCTAGATTTCTCCTCTGCAGCAGCAGCGGCTGGAGCAGCAGCGCCAGCAACAGGAGCAGCAGCAACTGCAACTGGTGCAGCAGCGCTTACGCCAAATTCTTCTTCAAGCAACTTAACCAATTCGCTAACTTCTACAACGGTCAAAGCCTTGATTTCTTCTAAAATGTCATTAATTTTTGCCATAATAAAATTCTCCTTTAAAATTTAAATTACTTTGTTGCAATCCCATTTAAGCAACGCGCTAATCCTTGCACTGGTCCATTTAGAACACGACAAAGTCCAGATGCTGGAGCTTGGAGCATTCCAAGTAATTGAGCAATAAGAACTTCTTTGCTAGGAAGATTAGCAAGGGCTTTGAGGGCAGTCTCATCAACAAATGAACCACCAACCATACCAAATTTCATAGAAATTTTGGCCTTGTCAGCAGCTTTGTCGAGTACGTTTGCTGCTTCAGTTTCACCATCAAAACTAAATGCGACTGCGAGTGTGCCTTGGAGTTTGTCATCAAGACATGTAATGTTCAATTCGTCCAAAGCAAGCTTAACCAAACGGTTCTTGTAAACGTGGTATTCACAACCAGCTTCACGCAATTTATTACGCAATTCTGTGTCGTTTGCCACATTAATACCCTTGTAGTCAACAAAGATTACAGATTTTGCTCTAGAAATCTTGTCTTTAATGTCTTGAACAAGTGCTTTCTTGTTCTCAAAATTTTGTGACATAACTCGCCCTCCCTTGTCTATTTATTCTAAAAAAACAAATACTCCATACCAAATGAAGTATGGAGAAATGTAAAAAAGCAACTCTCTCTACTTCACCTCGGCAAGCCCTTACGATTTACACAAATTGGTTAGCACAATTTGTACTTGCTGTCTTTGGCAAAAGTAATTTATTTAATTAGTGAATTTATTATACCACAAAACTTTAACATTGTCAATAGTTTTTATTCAAAAAAACAAAAAAATAAAAGCCCAAATAGGCCTTTATTAATTAAACAAGAGAAATTATAACTCTCTCAGCACCGTCACCACGACGAGGACCGCACTTCATAATACGAGTGTAGCCACCGCCCTGCCCCAACTCTTCTTTACGAAGGTCGTACTTCGGCGCAATTACATTAAACATTTTCTCAACTAGAGGGTGCTTAATGTCCTTTGTGCGTTCAACAAAGTCAGCTTTTGCTTCATCCTTTGCACGTACTTCTTGCACGTCATAAGTAGCAGACATAATTTTTCTTCTTGCAGACAATTTCTTTACGCCGTCATTAATTACTTGCTTCTTGGTTGTAACACCATCGATAACAACTTCCTTCTCAACAGTAACTGTGTCTTTGTAAGTGTTAATTGCAAGAGTAATCAACTTTTCTGCAACACGTTGAACATTTTTTGCACGAGCCAAAGTTGTCTCAACTTTACCATTCCACAAAAGGGCTGTAACTTGGTTACGGATCAGAGCATCTCTAATAGATGGTCGTTTGCTCATTTTTTTGTATCCAGCCATTTAATTTACTCCTTAATCTATTTTAATCTTCTTCTTCTTTTAAATTCAAACCCAAATCTTCAATTTTTTGGATAATTTCCTCCAAAGATTTGTTACCCAAGTTACGAACCTTAGAAAGTTCTCTATGGGTTCTGCATGTCAAATCACCAACTGTGTTAATGTTGGCACGCTTCAAACAGTTTGTGCTACGGACACTGAGTTCCAACTCGCTGACACTCATATCCAAAATCTTCTTTTGGTCGTCCTCTTCCTTGGCAACCAAAATAGATTGGTCCGCCATATCATCAACCAACTCGATAAACAAAGTCAAGTGGTCGTTTAAAATCTTTGCAGCAAGGCTAGTAACTTCCTTTGCTGGAGTTGCGCCGTTTGTAGTCACTTCCATTGTCAACTTATCAAAGTTGATGTTCTGACCAACACGAGCGCTGTCAACATGATACTCAACTGATTTCACAGGAGAAAAGATACTGTCAACTGCTATAAAACCGATAGAATCGCAAGCATCTTTGTTGTCTTTTGCGAGAACGTATCCACGTCCACGACCAACAATAATCTCCATATCAAGAGTAGCACCAGCACTCAAGTGGCACAAACTCAAGTCAGGGTTTACAATTTCAACCCCTTCAGGCGCAACAATATCCCCAGCGGTCACGTCGCAAGGACCTTTAACGTTTAGGGTCATAGTTGCTCTGAAGTTTGTGTCATTAGAATGAGTTTTGATAATCAGTGATTTGATGTTCAAAACTATATCAGCGACATCAAGGTCAACACCTGGAATTGTGCTAAATTCGTGTTGCACGCCTTGAATACGGATTGCTAAAGGTGCAGCACCTGGCAAACCTCCCAAGAGTACCCTACGCATAGCATTACCAATAGTGTGACCGAAGCCACGCTCAAGTGGTTCAATAGTAAATTTAGCCACTGCGTCATTATTTGACTCCTCAAATTTGATGCTTGGCTTATCAATTTGCATCATAATATTACCCTCCAATCTTATTATCTTGAGTACAACTCAATAATCAAGTGTTCACTAATGTTGAGGTCGATGTCACTTCTGTCAGGGTTAGCAATAACCTTACCGCTCAAAGTGTCCGAATTAACCTCTAACCATTTAGGAGCGATAATCTTGCCACCTTTGATTTCTTTAAATTGTGCGTTCGATTGGTCAGCTTCCTTAACAGCAATAACGTCACCAACTTTTACCTGATATGAAGGCAAGTTTACAGTCTTGCCGTTTACGGTAATATGACCATGATTTACGATTTGACGGCACTCTGCACGAGAAGAACCAAGACCTAACCTGTACACAGTGTTGTCCAATCTTCTCTCCAACAGAGAAAGCATAACTTCACCAGTAGCACCTTTTTGGCGTTTTGCCTCAAAGTAGTACTTCTTGAATTGTTTTTCCAGCAAGCCGTACGCACGCTTAACTTTTTGTTTTTCACGCAGTTGCAAAGCATAACCAGTAGACTTTTTGCGCAAAGAAGCCTCTCCGTGTTGACCAGGGACTGTAGGTCTACGCTCCAAAGCGCACTTACCAGTCACACAACGGTCACCCTTCAAGAACAGTTTGCAACCTTCACGTCTACACTGCTTACAATCTGCACCCGTATATTTTGCCATATTAATTGAACTCCTTATAATTTTTTAATTAGCAACGACGTGCTTTTGAAGGACGGCAACCGTTGAACGGAATACCCGAAACATCCTTAATTGATGTAACTTCTAGTCCTACATTTTGTAGCGCACGAATGGCAGATTCTCTACCACTACCAGCACCCTTAACATACACAGCAACTTGGTTAATACCCATATCTTTTGCCTTTTTACCAGCAGTTTCTGCTACCATTTGAGCAGCATAAGGGGTATCTTTACGAGAGTTGCGGAACTTCAAACTACCCGAACTACTCCAAGCAACAACATTACCATTTTGGTCGGTGATTGTTACCATATTGTTGTTAAATGAAGACTTAATGTGTACTTGCCCCGTACCCAAATTCTTGGTAGCTCTTTTCTTTTTAGTTGATTTTTCCATAATAACAGTTTAATCTCCCTTATTAACCTTTCTTACCTACTTTAGTTTTACCTCTTGAAACAGTCTTACGAGGTCCTTTACGAGTACGAGCGTTAGTTTTTGTGCGCTGACCATGTACAGGTAAATTACGGCGGTGACGGATACCACGATTGCAACCGATTTCCATCAGACGCTTGATATTTAAGTTTACTTCACGACGCAAATCACCCTCAACTTGCAAGTCACTCTTCTCAATATACTTTGCGATTTTTGCGACATCTTGCTCTGTTAGGTCCTTTACTCGTGTGTCTGGGTTGATACCCACATCTTGCAAAATTTTGTTAGATGTTACCTTACCGATACCATAGATGTAGGTCAAGCCTATCTCTATTCTCTTATCTTTAGGTAAATCTACACCAGCTATACGTGCCATTTAATTTCCTCCAAAAATTTCTGTGCAGGGTGGAAGCCTGCTAATGTTTTTATATAAACGACCTACGCAAAAGCCGCGCGGTAGGCCGATTATTTTCAAAGTAAAACAAGTTTAAATTAACCTTGAACTTGTTTATGTTTCTTGTTTTTACAGATTACCATTACTTTTCCTTCGCGGCGAATTACTTTACACTTGTCGCACATAGGTTTAACAGATGGTTTAACTTTCATTTTGTTTTCTCCTTGTTTGTTAGTTTTCGTCCGCAGACGGATTAGTTTGTGCTTTACGCACGTCGGTACGCCAAACTATGCGACCATGGGTAAGGTCGTATGGTGATAAAACTACGGTTACTTTATCGCCTACCAATACACGTGTGCGAGATTTATAAACCTTGCCCGCCATATAAGCGTTCACAATGTACCCGTTAGGCAACTGAACCTTGAAATTCGCGCCTGGCAAAGCTTCTATCACTATGCCCTCGGCTTTAATTGCATCATCTTTTGCCATACAAATCCTCCTCTTTCACAACTTTTTTTACTTTAAGAATTGCGTGATAAATCATCTGGTCGTTAATCTTGAGCTTGCTTGATAGTTTGCTAGCAATTTCGTCGTCAACGTAAGGGGTACTCTTCAGATGCGCAGGATTTTTGCACTTCGGTTTTTTCAACAGTTTGAATTTACCATCGCACACCAAAATTCCTTGCTCATTTCCCCCCACAACAACATAATATTGTCCGCAATCGTGACCCTGTGTCGAAATCACTACAGAGCCTAGCGCAAAACTATTCATCATAGTCCTCCTCAAGCGTCATTAATTCGTAACCGTCCTTTTTTATAAGGATAGTATTCTCATAATGAGCAGCCCATTTTCCATCTCTGGTCCGACAAGTCCAGCCGTCGCTTTCGGAAATTTTGATATGCCATGACCCCATATTTACCATAGGTTCAATACAAATCGCCATATTTTCACGCAAACGATAGCCCGTCCCTGCCTTGCCATAGTTCGGAATGCCAGGGTCCTCATGGATGGACAAGCCAATTCCATGCCCTTGCATTTCACGTACCACAGAGTAACCCTGTGGCTCTACAAACTTTTGAACAGCCTCACCGATGTCACCAACATAACTCCCCGCTTTCAAGCCTTTAAGCGCTTCAAAAAACGATTGACGAGTTACATCGATAAGCTTCTGAGCCTCAGGGGAAATCTTCCCTACAGGGTACGTTCTACACGCATCAGTATTAACTCCTTTATACTGCACACACAAGTCAACACTCACGATATCGCCCTCTTGTAAGACAGTATCGTCAGGTATTCCATGCACGACAACATCGTTTACCGAAGTACATACAGATGCAGGAAAACCGCAATACCCCAAGCACGACGGCTTGCATCCATGACTAATTATATAATCGTGAACCCAAGTGTCTATGTCCTTGGTGGTAATTCCTGGCTTAATCACATCACGCAAGCCAATAAAAATCTCTTTCATAACTTGCCCACTGTGACGCATTAACTCAATTTGATGAGGTGTTTTGATTGTAATCATAAGGATTTAACCGTTCCTTTTGTTTACTAATTTTTTACTTGGTCTTTTGCGAAAAACTCGTCTAACTTGCGACAAATTTCACAAAAAACTTCGTCTTTACTTTGATCAGCATTAATTCTGATAAGTTTCCCTGATTTCTCAAACTCGTTTAAGACAGGCACAGTCTCACGTTCGTACTGCGCTATCCTAAAGTTTACCGTTTCAAGATTGTCGTCATAACGATGCTCTAGCGTTGCACCACAGACCTTACACAAATTGTCCGGTGCTTCAATAACCGAAGTAACCGCACGACAATTTGGGCAAATCATTCTGTTCAATGTCCTGCGACGCAAAACATTATAGTCATCAACTTCAAGCGAAATGACAGCATCAAGGTTGATAAATTTTTTCATTTTTTCGTACTGGTCCATATTAAGCGGAGCAGTATCAATGATAAAGCCTTCGTTTTGAGGGAAAGAATTGAGCTGTTTCGCCAAAACATCCATTACGATGTCGCTCGGCACGAATCTCCCCGTACTCGTAAATGCGTACATTATCTTGCCCACGTCCGTTTTGTTGCGGATTTCAGACTTGACAATATCGCCCACGACCACATGATGAAGATTGTACTTTTGGGCAATTCGCCCCGTATTCTGTCCTTTTCCACTTCCAGCTGCACCCAAAATGGCTAACTTCATTACTCCTCCTAAAATATCATTAACCCTTAAAGATTAGTGATTATTTCAAAAACCCACGATAATTTTTCATTAGCATTTGAGCATCAAGTTGTTTGTCAAATTCAAGAGCGACACTAACAACGATCAACATACCTGTTACACTAAACGCAGTCAACATTGTATTTGAGTCAGCAGAACCGATTCCCAAGCCCAAAATTGTGAAAATCAACGTTGGGATAATGAAGATTACAGTTAAGTACAACGCACCGAAAAATGTGATACGGTTGTTAATTTTCTTGAGGTAATCCATCGTTGGACGCCCCGCTCTAATTCCTGGTATAAATCCACCACTCTGTTGCAGGTTGCGTGAAACTTCTTCTGGATTAAACGTGATTTGCGCATAGAAATACGAGAAGAAGAATATAAACACAGCATTGAACAAAAAGTATAGAACTGTACCAGTGCCCACATATGTTGACCACCAAATATAGAAACCAGAGTCAGGCCAGAACATTTGGAAAATCAACTGAGGGAAAGTTACAAGTGCAGTTGCAAAAATGATTGGTAATACACCGTTGCTATTCACTTTCATAGGAATAACAGTCGATTGACCACCGTACATTTTACGCCCCTTAACTTGCTTTGCGTACTGCACAGGAATCTTACGTTCAGCCAAGTCAACAAAAACGATAGCGCCGAAGATTACTAGCATTATTGCAACAAAGATGATAATGTCCCACAAAACAGAAATGTCACCAGCGTTCTTTACCAAGTTCAGCAAAGTCGTACCAGCACTAGCCACGATACCTACAAAAATTAGTAGCGATACACCATTACCGATACCTTGATCAGTGATTTTTTCACCTAGCCACAAGGTAAACATACCACCCGCAACCAAAACAAACACGATAATTGTTGGCATCAACCATTCCATACCAGCACCAAAGAAGCTTGTCTTAATTACACCGTTTCCGTTAAGTGCTACTACGATTGCAACCGCTTGTACTACTGAGAATATAAGCGCCGCAATACGAGTATAAAAAGCGATTTTTTTGCGTCCATCTTCGCCCGACCTACTCAATCTCTCTAATGAAGGGATTGCGACAGTCAGTAACTGCATTATAATGGAAGCCGAAATGTATGGCACAACTCCAAGAGCTAAAAGCGAACCGTTAGCCAGCGCACCACCCGAAACCGCACTCAAGAGACTTAAGAAGCTTTCGCCCGACAGCCCGCTCAAGATTCCAGTTTCAGGGTCGATGTCTAGTCCTGGAATTGGTATCCAACACCCGATACGATAAACTAGCAAAATTGCTATGATTATCAATAATTTCTTTCTAATGTCTTTTTGTTTGAATCCGTTAATTAATGTCTTAAACATTATGCCTCCTCAATTGTTCCGCCAGCTTTTTGAATCTTCTTGATTGCTGACTGAGTAAATTTATTTGCTTTGACTGTCAAAGCCTTTTCAAGTTTACCATCGCCAAGTACTTTTAAGCCATCTTTTTCAATCTTGCTTATGATTCTCTTTTGCTTCAAGAGTTCAGCAGTAACTACTGTACCCTCATCAAAGCAATTTAGCTGTGATACGTTTACAATTGAGTATTGATTCATAAATTTACCGTTGGTAAAACCACGCTTACCAAGGTGAAGCATCAAAGGCATTTGTCCACCCTCAAATAAAGGACGAACTCCGCCTCCTGAACGCTTGTTCTGACCATTTTCACCACGACCAGAAGTCTTGCCAAGTCCTGAACCACGACCACGTCCTACACGACGAGCACGATGCTTGGAGTTGACAGCAGGAGATAAAGTGTGTAATTCCATAATAAACCTCCTATTCGCTCACCTGTACAAGATGCGCTACGACTCTAATCATACCACGAATACATTCGTTGTCAGGCATAACTTTAACCTGGTTGATTTTCGTCAATCCCAAAGCACGCAAGGTTTTGCGTTGTTTTGGGTTAGTACAGATTGCACTGTGAATTAATTTAATTTGAATTTGTTTTGTCGCAGTTGACTTATTTGTTTCTTTTGCCATAATTCGCCTCCTACAACTCTTCTACTTTTTTGCCACGACTAGTAGCGATTTGTTCTGCGGTACGCAAAGCCTTAAGTGCCTCAAAAGTCGCTCTAACCGTGTTAATTTTGTTATTACTGCCATGATTTTTTGCAGTAATATCCTTGATACCAGCCAATTCAAGAACTGGACGAGCTGTACCACCAGCAATCACACCAGTACCCTCTTTTGCAGGCATCAAACTAATAAGTGTTGCACCATATTTCATAGAAATTTCGTGCGGAATTGTCGTGCCAGCCATATTAACAGTAATCATATTCTTCTTTGCTTCGTTGAAGCCTTTTTCAATAGCGTTTACTGTTTCTCTTGCCTTACCAGTACCGATACCTACACGGCCCTTCTTGTCGCCAACTACGCAAAGTGCGCTAAAGCTCAAAGTCCTACCACCTTTAACAGTCTTTTGAACGGTACGGACATTAACCATACGCTTCTCCAAACCATCATCAACAGGCTTACGGTCTTCTCTCCTACCACGAGGGCGGTTACCTTCTGGACGACGCTTGTCATTGTTCTTTGTATTAACTTCTGCCATTTTATCCTCCTAGAAATCCAAACCTTCAGCACGTGCGCTGTCAGCCACACTCTTTACTCGACCTGTGTAAAGATAGCCACCACGGTCAAAAACCACCTGGCTAATTTTCTTTTCTTTTGCACGCTTCGCAATTGTTGTACCAATTACTTGCGCTTTTTCAGACTTGCTCTTACCCTTTAATTCAGCACTAAGGCCTTTTTCAAGAGTACTAGCCGAACACAAGGTGATTCCCTTTGTGTCGTCAATAATCTGAGCATAAATGTTTGACAAACTGCGGTAAACTACCAATCTAGGACGGTCAGCAGTACCAGCAATGTGCTTACGAACTCTAGCGTGCCTACGTTGACGCTCTTGGTTCTTATCTATTCTATTTATCATAACGTACTACCTCTCCTTACTACTTTTTAGCAGCAGTCTTACCTTCCTTACGGATAACAACTTCGTCTGAGTAACGAATACCGTAAGCGTGGTAAGGCTCAACTGGTTGAATAGCGCGAATATTCGCAGCTACTTGTCCGACCTTTTGTTTGTCAAAACCAGTTACCTTAATGTCCTGTTGACTAGGACAAGTAATCTTGATTCCCTCAGGAGCATCAAAAATTACGGGGTGACTGTAACCGATTTTCAATTCAATTCCAGTAGGCTTCTCAAAAACTTTGTAACCTACACCGTTGATGATTAATGATTTGCTGAAACCATTTGTAACACCCTCAACCATATTAGCAATCAATGTACGGAAAAGCCCATGCTGACTGTTTGCTTCACGTGAGTTGTTAAGAGTGGTAACAACAATATTGCCATCAACAAGTTCAACTTTCAACAAGTCGCTAACTTTTTGTTCCAACTTACCTAGTTTACCTGACACAGTAACAATGTTGTGTGTAGAAACTGCAAAGTCTACACCAGCAGGCAAAACGATAGGCTTCTTACCTATTCTTGACATATAGCCGTACCTCCTACCATACGTAAGCCAACACTTCGCCACCTATACCTTGGGCACGTGCTTGCTTATCCGTCATAATTCCTTTACTGGTAGAGATGATAGCAATACCAAGACCGTTGATAACTTTTGGGAGTTTGTCAACACTTGCGTAGATACGCAAACCTGGTTTTGAAATTCTCTTTAAGCCTGTAATAACATACTTACCAGCATCAACCTTTAATGTGATGTGAATATTCTGCTCCACACCTTCGCCTACAACAGCAAAATCCGCTATGTATCCCTCATCTTTAAGGATAGTGGCAATAGCAACTTTAACTTTGCTAGTAGGAATATCAACTGTTTCGTGTTTTGCGTTGATTGCATTTCTGATGCGAGTCAACATATCTGAAATAACATCTGTAACTACCATAATTCCTCCTTACCAACTAGCCTTTCTAACACCAGGAATCTCTCCACGGTAAGCCATTTCTCTAAAACAAATACGGCAAACACCATATTTCTTAAGAACTGCGTGAGGACGACCACAGATAGAACAACGTGAGTATTCACGAGTTGAGAACTTTTGAGGCTTTTTAGCCTTCAATACCAAACTTTTTCTTGCCATATTACCCTCCTTACGCCTTTTTAAATGGCATTCCTAATGCTGTTAGCAATGCTCTTGCTTCGTCATCGGTATTTGCATCAGTAACGATACATATGTCGAAGCCTCTTACTTTTTCAATTTTGTCATAATCAATTTCAGGGAAAATCAACTGCTCTTTGACGCCCATTGAGTAGTTTCCCTTGCCGTCAAATGACTTTGCAGAAATACCTCTAAAGTCACGAACACGAGGCAATGCAACAGAAATTAATCTGTCCAAAAACTCCCACATTCTGTCACCACGCAAGGTAATTTTTGCACCAATCTTCATACCCTCACGAAGTTTGAAGTTTGCAACAGCTTTTTTGGCAGTTGTGACGAGCGGTTTTTGACCAGTAATCAATCCCAACTCCTCAACAGCCATATTAAAGCTCTTTGCGTTGTCCTTTACATCACCAAGACCAGCATTCACCACAATTTTGTTGATGTGTGGAACTTGATTGATGTTCTTGTAGCCCTTCTCTTTTTCAAGAGCGGGAACAACTTTTGTTTCATAGAACACTTGCAAACGAGGTTTTACCTTTTTGCTAGTGCTTTTGCTATCGGTTGCAGTTTCTTTAGCAACCTGAGTAACTTCATCTTTCACTATTTATTCCTCCAAATTAGTGGTTACTTGCCTTGTGATTTTGCAACTGGGGCTTTTCTCTTGGTAGTGCTTGCGATTTTTTCAGCATTACCTGTAGCCTTTGTTACTTTAGGAGCAGTCTTCTTTGGAGCGGTTTTCTTAACCTTCTCCTCCGCTTCTGCTTTTACGACCTTTGTTGTTTTTGACTCTTTTGTGGCTTTAGATTCTTTCTTGGCACGAGATTTCTTTGCCCCGTCCATAAAAGCACCACATTTCTTACAAGCACGATGTTTTTCGCCCTTGTCGTCTAACTTGTGCGCAATTCTAGTTGTTTGCCCACACGCAGGACATACAATCAACACGTTTGAAGCGTTAATGCTGGCCGGTTCTTTTTTAATACCGCCTCTGTCCTTTTGAGAACGTGGCTTTCTGTGTTTTGAAACGATGTTTACGCCCTCAACAGTTACTCTACCACGTTGAGCATCGGAGGCAATAATTACGCCAGTCTTACCCTTGTCGGCACCAGCAATAACTTTTACGGTGTCGCCAGTTCTTAAATTGCTGTTCATAGTTAATTCCTCCTATAATACTTCATTTGCGAGCGAAATAATTTTCATAAAGTCACGCTCACGGAGTTCTCTTGCGATAGGACCAAATACACGAGTGCCTTTTGGTTGCTTGTTACCGTCAATAATAACTACTGCGTTTTCGTCAAACTTGATGCTACTGCCGTCTGCACGACGAACACCATTTTTTGACCTAACAATAACTGCTTTAACAACATCGCCTTTCTTAACACTACCACCAGGGATAGCGCTCTTTACCGTACCAACGATAACATCGCCGATGTTTGCAGTCTTTCTAAAAGAACCGCCCAACACACGAATACACATCAAAACTTTTGCACCAGTGTTGTCCGCTACTTTTAATTTTGTTTGAGGCATTATCATAATAGATTCACTCCTTAAAAATTATTTCGCTTTTTCCAAAATCTTCACTAATCTAAAGTGCTTATTTTTGGAAAGAGGACGAGTTTCAGCGATTACGACCTTATCGCCTATTGAACACTCATTCTTTGGATCGTCGACAAAAAACTTCACAGTTTTCTTGACAATCTTGTTATAAATTGGGTGGCGAACGCTGTTTACGATTGCAACCACTGCGGTTTTATCCATCAAGTTGCTAACCACGATACCCACACGCTGTTTACGACTGTTTCTTTCTTGGTTTTCCATAACTTACCTCCACCCTAGTTAACCTTTTTCTCAGCCAACTCACGTTCACGCAAAATTGTCATAACTTTGGCAATATCCTTGCGAACGGTGTTGAGCATCATAGGATTTGTTAATTGACCAGTAGCGTGAGAGAAACGAAGGTTAAAGTGTTCACTTTTGAGCGCTTTGAGCTTGTTTTGCAACTCTTCGGTTGTCATTTGTCTAAACTCATTAGTTTTCATTACCTTTTTCCTCCTTGCTTGTAGTCTGCTCTATTCCCAACCTTGCGTCAACGATTGCGTCAAGGTCAGCTTTTGAATAGAATTTTGTTTTAAGTGGCAATTTGTGAGAAGCCAAACGGAGAGCCTCACGTGCGATTTCTTCACTAACGCCAGAAATTTCAAATAACACTCTGCCTGGGCGAACAACTGCTACCCAACCTTCGAGGTTACCTTTACCTTTACCCATACGAGTACCTAAAGGCTTCTGAGAAAATGGCTTGTCTGGGAAGATTTTTATCCAAACACGACCAACCCTCTTCATATAACGGGTCATAGCAATACGAGCTGCCTCGATTTGCTTTGATTCAACCCAGCAAGGTTCTGTAGCAACAAGTCCGTACTCACCGTAAGCGATACGGTTACCACGAAGTGCCACACCTTTCATACGGCCCTTCTGCACCTTGCGGTGTTTTGTTCTCTTAGGTAACAACATTATTGCTCACCCCCTTGCTTTTGGGTCTTGTTTGTCTTAAGGATTTCACCCTTGTAAATCCAAACTTTTACACCCAACACACCATAAGTGGTGTTTGCACGAGCTACGCCGTAATCAATGTCTGCTCTAATTGTGTGAAGCGGAACAGAACCTTGAGAGTACTGCTCACTACGAGCAATTTCAGCACCATTTATACGACCTTTAACCAAAATCTTACAACCAGAAACGCCGTTGGCTTTCATAACACGTTGCAAGCTTGACTTAATCGCTCTTTTAACTAGGACACGCTTTTCAAGTTGTGCGGCAATTGATTCCGCAACAATCGTAGCGTCAGCGTCCACGTTTTTAACTTCTTTAATATTAATAGTGATTTGCTTGCCATTTACGAGTTTTTCCAACTCTTTGTGCAATTCTTCAATGCCTGCACCCTTTTGTCCGATAATAATACCTGGACGACCTGTAAAGATGTTCAGCACGATTTTTTGATCGTTTTGTGGACGGTCAATGGAGATGCGAGAAATTAAAGCATCTTTGTATTTCTTTTCAACCAACTTACGAATATCGTGGTCTTCTTTCAAAATTACACCAAAGTTCTCTTTGGTAGCGAACCAGTTTGCGTTCCAATTTTTTACAACGCCAACTCTGAATCCGTTTGGATTAACTTTCTGCCCCATAATTACTCAGCGCCTCCTTTCTTTGAAGTAGTCTTTTTTGCGGTTGAAGTAGTTTTCTTAGTTGTAGTTTTTGTTGCTGTCTTTTTTGTAGACGGCTTTTTAACTGTTTCTTTCTTAACTTCTTCTTTTGCTTCCGCATTTACATCAACCATAGTTGTCGCTTCAGCCTTTTTGACAGGTTTTGCTTCAACTTTGGCTTGCTTCTCATCCAAGATGATTGTGATGTGGCTTGTGCGTTTCAAGATAGTGTCAGCACTACCATGAGAACGAGGCCACCAACGTTTGTAAATTGGACCTGGGTTTGCAAAACACTCTGCAACGTACAAGTCTTCTTTACTCATATTCAAATTGTTTTCTGCATTTGCACCAGCACTTGCTAAGATTTTAACCAAAATCTCACTAGCGGCTTTTGGTGTGCCCATCAAAATCGCCATTGCCTCATTAAAGTCCTTGCCACGAATAATATCGAGGACAATTTTGACTTTGCTAGGGCTTATGCGCACATACTTGGCAGTAGCCTGAGGGCGTCTGTCAGCATTTTGTTTGCGAGCAATAGCTTTTTCTTTCATTCTTTTTGCCATAAACTTTACCTCTTAATATTATTTTGTAGTAGCGACTTTAGAGCCACTGTGACCTTTAAATGTTCTTGTTGGAGCAAACTCACCAAGTTTGTGACCTACCATTTCCGCAGAGCAGTAAACTGGAATGTGCTTACGACCGTTGTGAACAGCGATTGTATGTCCTACGAAGTCTGGGTAGATTGTGCTAGCTCTTGACCAAGTCTTGAGAGGTTTCTTCTCATTTTTGGCGTTGAGTTCTTGCACACGAGCCATCAAACGCTTCTCAACATACGGCATTTTCTTTAAACTTCTACTCATATTGCTTACTCCTAATTAACTCTTTTCAAAATCATTTTGCTACTTGGCTTCTTCTTATTACGAGTCTTCTTACCAAGAGCAGGTTTACCCCAAGGGGTACGTGGACCAGGCAAACCGATTGGAGCCTTTGACTCACCACCACCATGTGGGTGGTCGACCGGGTTCATAACACTACCACGAACAGTAGGGCGAATTCCACGGTAACGTGTGTTACCCGCTTTACCCCATTTAACTAACTCGTGGTCAACGTTACCAATTTGACCGATTGTCGCACGACACTTGTTTGAAACCATACGCATCTCGCCACTTGGAAGCTTTAGAGTAGCTCTTGTACCCTCTTTTGCTACCAAACGAGCGCTCACACCGGCACTACGAACCATTTGTCCGCCTTTGCCTGGTTGCATTTCAATGTTGTGAATAATTGTACCGACAGGCATATCTGCCATTGCCATTGCATTACCAACTTTAATTTCACTACCAGCACCACTGGTTACAACTTGACCAACGGTCAAACCAAGCGGAGCCAAAATGTAACGCTTCTCACCGTCAGCATATTGAAGCAACGCAATGTAAGCACTACGGTTAGGATCGTACTCGATAGTTTTTACAGTAGCTGGAATGCCATCTTTGTTTCTCTTAAAATCAATTACACGATACTTGCGTTTAGTACCGCCACCTTGATGACGTACGGTAATACGACCGTACATGTTACGACCTGCGTGTTTCTTGAGAGGCTCTAACAAACTCTTTTCTGGAGTGTTGGTTGTGAGTTCCTCAAAAGTAGGGCGAACCGTAGCACGCAAAGTTGGTGTAACAGGTCTAAATCTCTTAACTGCCATATTCTCTTACCTCCCGCATTAAGACAAGCTCTCGAAGAATGCGATAGGCTTGCTATCCTTCTTAAGAGTAACGACTGCTTTTTTGCGAGCAGAAGTATGCCCAGAAATTCTTCCCTGTCTCTTTTTAGGTTTTTGCGAAGTGATGCTAGTGTTTACAGAGTCAACGCTAACTCCAAACATAGTTTCCACAGCATCCTTAATTTGTGACTTTGTAGCCGCTTTGTCCACCACAAACCAGTATTTCTTGTTTGCTATATCGGCGTAACTTTTTTCTGACATAAGCGGTTTAATAATAACTTTTGTTGCTTCCATTATTCAGTATAAGCCTCCTCTATAGATTTTACAGCCTGCTTTGTGATAAGAATCTTATCAGCGCAAATTACTTGATAAATGTTGATTAAGCTAAAGTTCTCAACCAAAACTTTGTTAAGATTGCCACTTGCAAGCATAACATTTTGGTTTGGCTGATCCAAAACTACCAAAACTGACTTGTCGCACTTAAATGCATCAAGCACTGCTTGCATAGACTTGGTCTTGTGGTCTTTCAACTCAAAATTCTCTACTACAAATACATCTTTGTCAGCGAACTTTTGACTGATTGCACTGCAGAACGCAACACGCTTTGCAGTTTTGTTAACCTTTTGACTAAAGTCTCTTGACTTAATAGCGAACGCAAGTCCACCTTTCGTCCATTGAGGACCACGTCTGCTACCTTGACGAGCGTGACCAGTGCCTTTCTGTCTCCAAGGTTTCTTGGCTCTACCACGCACTTCACTACGACTCAAAGTCCCCTTTGTCCCTTGACGTTGGTTGTTGAGGTAAGCAACCACAACTTGATGAATTAACGCCTCGTTGTATTCTCTACCGAATACAGCATCGTTCAACTTCACATTACCAACTTCAACTGCTTGTAAATTATAAACTTTTGTTGTAGGCATTGTCTTATCTCCTCTTAGGCCTTGACAGCGTCTCTAACCATTACCACACCGTTGCGTGGACCTGGAATTGCGCCCTTAACCAAAATCAAATTTCTGCTACTGTCGACTCTTACTATTTCAAGATTTTGTACAGTTGTACGAGTACCACCATAGCGCCCAGCCATTCTCTTGCCCTTGAATACTTTGGCAATCCCTGGACCACTACCTAGTGATTGGTGACGGTGAATTTTGTTACCACCGTGCGTGTTGTCCTGGTGACGCATATTCCAACGGAAAATGATACCAGTAAATCCACGACCACGACTGTTACCGATTACGTCGACCTTCTCACCCTCGGCAAAGATGTCACACTTGATTTCTTGTCCAACAGCGTAACTCTCTACACTGTCAACACGAAATTCACGCAATGAGCGTTTTGGCTCTACGCCAGCCTTGGCAAACGTTCCAGCACGTGGCTTGTTTACCAAATCTTTCTTGATACTACCATAGGCAACAACAATCGCATTGTAACCATCTCTGTCCTCATTCTTGATTTGAACGATAACATTCGGCTCAGCCTCAACAACAGTCACAGGGATTACTAGGCCATTAGTAGCAAAAACTTGTGTCATACCAAGTTTCTTACCTAAAATTGCTTTGTTCATAACTCTAATCTCCTTTTAACGTTGTTTACCTAAAGTTTGATGTTGATATCCACACCAGCAGGCAAGTCCAATTTTGACAAAATGTCAACGGTCTTGGTGTTAGCGCTGAAAATATCAATCAAGCGTTTGTGTGTGCGCAATTCAAATTGCTCACGACTGTCCTTGTCAACAAATGTCGCTCTCAAGACAGTGATGATTTCTTTACCAGTTGGTAGAGGAATCGGCCCAGATACCTTGCATCCAGATTTTGTAGCTGCTTCAACAATGCGAGCGGCAGCCTCATCAATTAAGCGATGGTCAAAAGACTTCAACTTAATTCTAATTTTTTGTGTACTCATTTCGTACAACCTCCAAAGAAATAAACTAAACCAAGCTAACCTCTAAGCAGTAATAACCGCTCTTCTGCACACCGTTGTTTCGCTCATGCCGTATGGGTATCATAAAATAACAAAAATAGACAAATTCTATCGCCCATCTTGCTAGTATTAATATGTACCCACGCACACGAGAATACGCATCCGTGTGTGTCACTCTGAAAGTCAAAAAATAAAAACGAAATTTTACCGCTTGGTCGCAACACTTTTGTGTCACTTGTCCACCCAAATTGTCCTCGCAAAGTTGCTTTTGCGTGGTAACTTTGAGCTTCTACCCAGACTAACAGTAACGATATTATATAACAAATCAATCGTCTTGTCAAGACAATTTTGTGAAAATTTTTAGAAATTTTTAATTTTTTTATAAATTCCAACAAAACAGCCTAAAAAAACGTATAAAAACAAAAAAATGAGACCAATCTTGCGATTAATCTCATCTCAAATATTTGAAAACTGAACAGTTTTTTAATTTTTTGTGTCTTGTCTAGTTGCAGAGCATCACTCTGCGTGAGCAGTCAAACTGCTATGCACCATCGTGTCAAAAAAGACACGAAGTCGACTTGGTTACGGCTCTAAACCGTTCCTTAAAAGGAGGTGATCCAGCCGCACCTTCCGGTACGGCTACCTTGTTACGACTTCACCCCAGTCATTGGTTTTGCCTTAGGCACCTGCCTCCCTTACGGGTTAGCTCAGCGACTTTGGGCACCCCCAACTCCCATGGCGTGACGGGCGGTGTGTACAAGACCCGAGTACGTATTCACCGCGACATTCTGATTCGCGATTACTAGCAAATCCTACTTCATGCAGGCGGGTTGCAGCCTACAATCTGAACTGAGATCACTTTTTTGAGGTTAGCGCCCCCTCGCGGGTTAGCATCCCTTTGTAGTGACCATTGTAGCACGCGTGTAGCCCAAGGCGTAAGAGGCATGCTGATTTGACCTCATCCCCACTTTCATCCGTATTATCTACGGCAATCCCTCTAGAGTGCCCAACTAAATGCTGGCAACTAAAGGCAAGGGTTGCGCTCGTTGCGGGACTTAACCCAACATTTCACAACACGAGCTGACGACAACCATGCACCATCTGTTTAGATGTAATATTGCTATCACTTCACATATTTCTATGCTATTCATCCAATGTCAAGCCTTGGTAAGGTTCTTCGCGTATCGACGAATTAAACCGCATGCTCCTCTGCTTGTGCGGGTCCCCGTCAATTCCTTTAAGTTTCATTCTTGCGAACGTACTACTCAGGCGGGATACTTATCGCGTTAGCTACGACACAGGAGGGGTCGACACCTCCTACATCTAGTATCCATCGTTTAGGGCGTGGACTACCAGGGTATCTAATCCTGTTTGCTCCCCACGCTTTCGTG
>CAVEBU010000020.1:0-22809 GCA_963614045.1 Alistipes finegoldii
AAGCACGCAAGACGAGGAGCATGCCAAAAATTTTGAGGGCGCATATATATTAATATGTAACCGAAAAATTTATTGGCTCGTGACGACGTATTGCGTAGCTTAGAATGAATTAAACCGAGTACCAAGATTGCCCATCAGCAACCTCCACCACCAACGGCACTTCTAACTTCACCACATTTTCCATTTTGTCTTTTAAGATTGCCCGAACCTCAGCAACCTCGTTTTCGGGCGTGTCAATTATTAATTCGTCGTGAATTTGCAGTATCATTTTCGCTTGTAAACCACGTCGCTTAATTTCACTATCGACCGCAAGCATAGCAAGTTTTATAATGTCGCTCGCCGAACCCTGCAATGGCATATTCATCGCCGCCCGCTCGCCAAATTTTGCGTCGTGACCCGCCGGAATTCCGCTCTCAAAATTGCGAATTCGCCCCAGAAGAGTGGTGACTTTTCCCGTCGTTTTGTACTGCTCAATACTACTGTTCAAAAACTGCTTGATTGTGGGGTAAGTTTCAAAATATTTCTCGATATAGCGCTTCGCTTGAGATTGCGAAATGCCGATATTTTGCGCCAAACCATACGGCGAAATGCCGTAAATTATGCCAAAATTGACCGCTTTTGCACTGCGACGCTGTTGGTCGGTCACTTTTTCAATCGGCACACCGAAAATTTGGCTCGCCGTAATCGTGTGAATGTCCCGCCCCTCTTTGTACGCTTGCACTAAAACAGAATCTTTCGAGTAATGAGCGAGCAAACGCAACTCAATTTGGCTGTAGTCCGCACTAATCAGCCGACAACCCTTGCTCGCAACAAACATCCGCCGAAGTTCTCGCCCCTCCTCAGTGCGCACAGGGATATTTTGCAAATTCGGTTCGTTGCTACTCAACCTCCCCGTCACCGCCACAGTTTGCTTAAATTGGGTGTGAATTTTGCCGTCCGCACCAATGAAATTGTGCATATTTTCAATGTAAGTGTTGTAAAGTTTGCTGATTTTTCGATACCGCAAAATTTCGTTAACTATCGGATGTGAATCTTTCAGCGCCTCCAAAACCTCAACGTTGGTAGACATTTTTTTGCCTTTCGGCGAAGTCAGTCCAAGCACTTCAAAAAGCACTTTTGCGAGTTGTTTTGGGCTGTTTACATTGAATTCAAACCCCGCCATTTCGCAAATTTTTCGGCGAAGCGCCTCGATTTCGTTGCGATATTTTGGCTCTAATTCCATCAAAACTGAGGTGTCAATCGTGATTCCGTTTCGCTCCATTTCGTACAAAACCCGCACAAGCGGAAGTTCCAAATCGAAGTAAAGTTTCTCCAAATTTCTTGCCCGCAAACCGTTCTTGGCGCATTCCCACGCAACAAAATTCGTGGACGCAAAATTCTCGGTCGGCAACCCAAAAAAGTCCAACATATGCGTCGGGTCGTCCACCTTGATATTACTGTTAATAAGATAGGTCGCAAGCGGAACATCGTACGCCCGCCCCGAAATTTCCTGCCCGAAAGTCGCACACGCTTTATACAAATCTTTGAGCGAATACGTAAGAATCGTCACCTCGCTATCGCCCAAAAAATTCCTCAATTTTTCCAGCACCATCGCCGAATTTATGCCCAGCAATTCAATTTGGTAGTTATTTTCAGTGTCAAAAGCGAACTCGAGAAATTGCCCGTTAGTAAATATCGAAATCGCTTTGCTGTCCGCATTTGCCTCCGTAATTTCGGCGATATTTTGTAAGCTAATTATGTGCGTTTTGCAATGGATTTGCTTTTTTTGAACGTCGGTGCTTGCAAACAGTTCTTGCCGACGGATAATGCTCCGAAATTCCATTTTGTTGCAAAATTCATACACATCACTGCCCCAAGGGAAAACCGTCTTAAAGTCTTGCAAATTCACATCAATATCGACGTGGCAACGGATTGTCGCAAGGTTGTAACTTAGGTAGCAAACCTCCTGCCCGTTAATTAATCGCTCTTGCAATTTGCCCGTAATTTCGCCGATTTTTGCGTAAATTTCATCGATTGAGCCGTATTTTTGAAGTAAAGTTATCGCTGTTTTTTCGCCGATTCCCGCCACTCCAGGAATATTATCGGAAGCGTCGCCCATAAGCGCTTTGAGGTCGATTATTTGCTTGGGTTTCAGCCCCCACTCGTCCGCAAAAGTCCGCTCGTTCATCACAGAAATTTCGCTTAAACCCTTTTTGGTAAGCCAAACTTCAGTGTCCGAATTTATGAGTTGTAGCGAATCTCTATCCCCTGTGACGACGATTTTTTTGACGCCGTCGAACTTGCGTGTCAGCGAGCCGATTAGGTCGTCCGCCTCGATTTCTTTCTGCTCGATTGTGGTGATTCCCATCGTTTTGAGCATACTTTTAAGAATCGGCATTTGCTTCGCCAAATCGTCGGGCATACCCTTGCGAGTCGCCTTATATTCCTTATATAAATCGTTCCGAAAAGTGTGCCTGCCTGCGTCAAAAGTCACGCAAATATAATTCGGGCAGTCGTTCGTGAACAATCTCGCCAAAATATTCGCCACACCGTAAACGGCGTTGCAATTGACCCCGTCCGAATTTAACAGCGGTGGCATAGCATAAAACGCACGATTCACCAAACTATTCCCGTCAATTATCACAAAATTTTCCATATTTCGCTCCACTTTTTAAAACCTATTTCGCTCCAACCCCGCACCAAAACTTTTTTCTCGGTCGTTTCTTGGCGAATCATATTTGTCGCTTTTTTCTTGCGCCCGCTCTCGCCAAATTTCGTCATCTTTGTTCAAAATACTCTCGTCCGTCCAAAAAATGCTAGGATTTTCAGGTGTTTCCACCTCTTTGTCCGCTTCTTTGTCCTTTTTGTATTTATCCAAAACGTCACTTCGCCTTGAAATTTTCTCTTCAAGCGCCTCAATTTTTGCTTGCTCTTGAAGTTTTTTCTGCACCCCCAAATTCTCGGCAAAAATTCCCTTCAATTCGTCTTTTTCTTGCTCGTTCATTTCAATATATTTTGACACATCTGTCACAAAATTATTCAAATTTGTTGCCGAATCTAGCCTTTCGCCGAACTCCCGCAAATTCTCGTTCGCCTCGCCCGAAGCACACAAAATTGCGTACTGCTTTTTGCAAAAATCAACACAGTTTGCGTACTGCGAAACGATTTTTTGCGCACGAACTTCACTAAATTCTTTTTTGTTCTGC
Organism: Alistipes finegoldii; assembly: GCA_963614045.1. GTDB lineage: Bacteria > Bacillota > Clostridia > Christensenellales > UBA1242 > UBA7867. Next base: position 3,186 of record CAVEBU010000020.1, read on the forward strand.
TCGCCCGCCAAACTCGTCGCAAAATCGGAAAATTTGCGCTTGAAAATCTCAGTCGCTTCCGCCACACTTTCAACTTTCGTTTCCGTCCCAAAGTGCTGTTTAATCAGCTCATTATCGGACACGCAATTCCACAAACCGACAAGGGAATATGCCGAAAAATTGCTGGCAGAATTTTGCAAGCGATGTAAAATTTGCGCCTTGTCAACGCCGTAAAACTGCGGATTTTCGCCAAAAATCAGCTCGTTTTCGCAACACGACATCGCAATATTTTCCGCCACCCCCTCTTCAAGAAGAAGAGTCCCCGTGTTGCGCCACTTAATTTTTCGGTTGGTGCCGTTTTTGGAGGCAGTGAAGCTGTAAATCGGGTTAATTCCACTAAAAACAACTTGCTCATTTTTGTGGTTAACACCCTCACGCTCGGACAATTTCCGCACGCTAACCCTGTCAAACGAGCGCACGACTTTTCTTGACATTTCGTGAGCGAATTCGTGGAAAATCGCCCGCTTATAACTCAAAACGTCAAAAGCGTTGCCAAATTTCACCGCAATTTCGCCCGCTTGACGCCTCGCAGACTGCGTAATTGAATTGGTTTTATAGCGAATTTGTTTTGGAGAAATCGCAAAAATTCTTGCCGAAGCGGTCTTGAAATTCGGAGTAAAAATTTGCTCACGGTAGCGCCTTTTGTTTTCCGAAATTCCCGTATAGTAAGCCACGTCGAAAATTCCGCCCTTATCCTTTATATTATATAGGTTGGCTTTTTTGAGTGCGCCGTTTGTGATTTTCAGCTTCACATTTTTGAAGCGCTCAAAAATCGCCCTGCCCGACTCGAAATCTCGACAAAATTCGTACACTTTGCCCGCTTCTTCAAACGCAAACGAAAAATACTGTCGCATTTTCGCTTGATTTCCCAAAAATTTCTGCTCACGCCTTGACAAATTTGCCATAAATTCACCTCAAATTATTTTTTTCTATACTGAGTTCTTGAAAGCGGTTTGCCGTCGTCCATCCACAAGTCAAAATCGTCCGTTTCCTTCGCAAGCTCCTCTTCTTCTTCGTCCAAAATTTTCATCACTTCTTCGCTAGGGAAATGATAATTTCTGTCCACTTCCTCACGAGGAAAATCCCTATTGCAAATCTTGTTGCGTAGTGGTTGCAACCAGGCTTTGCGCTTAAAAAACGCTTCACCACGCTCCTGAATCTGTTTTGCGAATTCGAGCGCCCTTGCGTCCATTTCGCCTTGATATGTAAAGCGCTCGCTGTCGATTTCCTGCTCGGTAACTTCGCCGTCAGCAACCTCAAGCCAGGTGCTAGGCAGTGGGTTCTCGTACGACCATTCATTGCAAGTTACAATCGTGTCAAAATGACTGCAATACTCCAGCAACTTCCTCCGACGCACAAAATCAAGCTCGGACAAAACGTCGTCCAACAGCAACATCGGTCTTTCGCCATAGTACTTGTGATAGAAGAAGATTTCAGCGATTTTCAGCGCCAAAGTCGCCGTCCGCTGTTGCCCAAGACTCCCTTCATTTCGCAAGTTTATGTACTCGTTTTCCTCCGAATCTCGTCCCCAAGTCCCGTCAGGGTGACGCAAATACACCAGCCGAATTTCGAGGTCGTCGAGGTGCGGACCAACCGAACTCGTGTGCGTCAAAACGTCCTTAACGTAGCTTAAGTGAACTTTTCTGTAAAACTCCTCAGCGAGCGATTTCACATGAATTCTATCCAACCTGTCACTAAAACTGCGATAAGTTATACGCAAAGTTTCGGTGTCGTCGGTCAAAATTCGCATAATTCTATCCACAATTTTTTGCAAAGTCTTGACGAAATCATACCGCCGAATCATTAGCCTTGTGCTGAATTTGAGAATTTGCGAGTCCCAAGGTTCCAGCGATTTATCGTAAATATTCGCCATTTTAATGCCCCGCAAAAGCGCATTTCTCTGCTTGACACAGTGTTGCAAATTCCTCAAATCGTCCATATAATTAGGACTAATTTGGCAGTTGATAATGTCGATAAAACGCCTCCGATACTGCGGGCCGCCTCGCACGATATTCACCTCGTCAGGACTGAAATACACGCAAGCAAAATTCCCAACAATCTCGCTAATCTTCCCACTTGGAGCACCATCCAAAATGACCGTCTTACCTTTAGTCACACTGAGATGAACGCCAACGCTTCGGGTCACCCCCGCACGCTCGTATTCAAGCAAAATCTGACTTGCGCTCTTGCCTTTTTTAATCAACAACCCATCTTGCCGAGTCCTCGGACTCCGCCCAATACTACACATGTAAATCGCCTCGAGAATATTCGTTTTCCCGACGCCGTTACGCCCTGAAATCACCGTCAATCCAGGTCGCAATGATAATTCTAATTCACTAAAGTTTCTGAAATTTTTTAATGTAAGTTTCTTGGCAAACATAATCCCTCACAGTTTCTAAATTTAATTTTTTCCCCTATTTTTGAAAGCATTATAGCACACATTTTCGCAAAAGTCAAGCGTTATTAATCAATTTGTATCCAACTTTTTTAGATTTTTTTTGCTTGAATTTTCGCCCCAAAAACGCCCACCCTTATCCTTTTATATATATAAGGGGATTTTTTGCTTAAAAAAATTTTTTTTGTGAACAAGAATTTTTTTGATTTTTTTATTTTTTGCTAATTTTTTGCGATTAAATTACTGTAGTAAAAATCAGCGCTGTTAGTCCCAAAATCAAGTTATTTTCCCCGATACGCTGAAAAAATTTGAATTTTTTTGCGGGTCGCAATATTGCCATTTTCTAGGTCAACAAGTATCCGACTTTTCAAGGATTTCGGCACAAGATTCGTATATTTCAGTGCAGACAAATCCACCAAAACAGGCTCATAGTCCCCGCCTTTTCGATTCTCTTGGTACTCCTCGGCGTCAGTTTTCCCAATCGTTCCACTAATCCACTCGCAATAAAAAATTCCTTGCTTTTTGAAGTCAACCAAATCATAGATAAGCGACTTCGGTTTAATCACGATGTTCAATTCCTCACGAATTTCCCTAGTCACGCAATCTTTTGCGGTTTCGCCCGCCTCAAGACGCCCGCCAGGTAGCACAAAAAAGTGCCTACCTTTTTTCCAGCGCTCAATCAAAGCGATTTTGCCGTCCGAAATCACAATTCCTCGAAAACCAGCATATTTCATACAAAAACTCCTTTTGTTTTTACAACTATATTGTAGCACAAAATCAAAAGTTTTGCACAGTTTTCTTTGCAAAAAATTTTTTCTTGTATTTTTATTTTTCCGCAATGTAAAATTATCTGGGCGGGCAAATTTTTTCGTTTATTTTTGTGATTAAAAAATCTTCGCTCGCCAAAAAACCACGCAAAAATTAACACAAAATATAAACACAAGAAAGTTATCCACGTGGACAACTTTCGCTAGTTTATTTTTATGTAAAAATTACAATTTAATCTTAATTTGTGGAAAAGTGTGTTTTTTGCGGGATAGTCGCAATTTTGGGGTACTATCCCCCTAAAAATTATACACATACCCGCAAAAATCGGTAATTTATCATTTTTCACATTTTGATTATTTAGGGTTTTGGTTTGGTCCTTGAATTCAAAGATTATCAAACTACAAAATTATCCACAACAATCAGGAAAAGTGGAAAAGTAAACTTTTTTTAAGCGAATTTTTTGGCTATTTTTTTAGTTTTAACGCAAGCAAATTGGGTTGATTATTTAAGCAACATTCACCGTCGCAAACCAGAGATTTTAAGCGTAATTAACCCTAAAATTTCCCGCCGTAATCCACCATAATACTCGCCAAAAATGTCGCAAAAATGCAATTTCGGGGGTAGGATTCTGCACGCAAAAAAATCTTGGATTCCTGCTTTTTTGGTAAGAGTTAGACACTATAAAAGAGATTTTCGCTTACCAAAAATCGAGGTCGATTTTGTCCCTGCTGGGTTAGTTTCCGCCTTAAATTTTCCACAAAAGTCCGAGAATAACTGCAACAAAATCAAGGATTTTCCCGAACCGTTAAACCGCAGAATTTCTCGCCTTTTCGTCTCGCTTCCCAGCGATACGGGGCTAAAATTCCCGCCTTTTAAGGTAGTCAAAATTCCCGCCAAATGCTCGATTTTGCCGTTCAAAGCGAATTCGCAAACTAGCAGAAATTCCCTTAAACTTAGGCAAATCAACGTCATCAAACCGCAATCGCCCGCTACCAAAATTCCGTTAAACGTTACCCAAAAATTCCGTAACCAATCAACCAAATTCTTCACTTGCAATCAGGCACAGTCATTAAGCTTAGTAACTTCTATCATTTACCGCTAACAATCGCAGTTATCAGCCATAGAAACCGCCGCAGCCAACCACAGAACCTGCAATTATCAACCACAGAATTTGCCGTCCAATCACAAAAACCGCAATTAGCCACAAGCACCGCCGTTAGAGATAAAAACCACAATTAACCACAGGTACCGCCGTTTATCACAAAAACGCCGTCAATAAGCTACAAGCGCTACTGTGATCAATCACAGAAACTGCCATAACCAACCACAGCACTACCGTCGCCAACTAAAAACCGCCATCCCTAAAGACACAATCCGCCGTTTATCACAAAAACCGCCGTTTTCGATTGCCCAGTAAGAGCCTAAAATTCGCTCTTGATTCGGGCGCACTCTTGCTGTCCAGCGATAGTTACCCTATCAAGATACGTAACTATTATCGCATACAAATTCCCAAAAATCAACCCTTTGAGACACGTTTTTTGATTTTTGTGTTTTTTTGGATGCTTTGCACAAATATCCACAGCGCCCCTCCAAATTTCGCCCTTATTTCAAGGGCTTTTATCCACTTATCCACTTTTGCACATTGTTTTCAACTCGATTTTTTTGCTAAAAATCAATCAAATTACCACTAAGAAACAAATAAAGTAATTCAAATAATACCAATACTAAACAATACAAATAAAAATAAATCAATATTCAAATAATATTCAACTCAAAATCAAATATTAAATAATACTAATTAAAAAATCTGTATGGCAACTATGACTGAAAAATTAACATCTAAAATCAATCACACTAACTAGCCAATTTTATTTTCGAGAAGGAGAGAGAGAATATATATTTTTAATATTTTTAAATAATAGGAGTATTAATATGTGCTGTGGAAATGTGGATAATTCCCTTGCGCTGTCAACATTTTTCGCTACACAAAAGGGGTTTCAAGGGTTTTCAAAGTCAAATTTTTCTGTGGATAAGCTGTGGAAATCCGCACACATTTCCGTGGATATCTCCAAAAATTCTGTGGAAATCTCTCTTAATTTTGGGGATAACTATCAAATTTCATTAATTTACCCAAATTTGTTGTAAAAAATTTTCTCAAAAGCTTTGTTTTTCCCTTAGCTACGGGCTTTTAGCGGTTTTTTCAGCATTAAAAATTCACCCAAATCACCAAATTTTCCCCACACAAAAACACTTGCAGTAAAAATTTACCTCCATTTTACAAAATTCCGCTCCTAAATTACAAGTAGTTTTATAATATATATTATAAACTACTTGTAAAAAAGTTGACAAATTTTTACCACAAATAAAAAAAGTTTGTACCAAATGCCAAAAATGTGGATATTTATCCACAGAGATTTTTGCTCAAATAAAGGGTTTCAATGACTTTTCCACAGTTTCCACATTTTTTGTGGATGTGGATAATTTGTTGAAAAGTGGAAAAACCCCTTGCGCCCCCAACAAATTCCAAATTTACCCGCAATTTCGAGGGCTGTCTATTAACCTCTTTACCGCCTAAAAAATTCCGCTTCGCCATTAAGTAGCAAAATTTCACTTAAACAAAGATACAAAAATTTTCACCACCCCACCATTAAGGAAATTTTTACACGCCCACCAAATTCTAAAAGCGAATTTTTCCCCAAAAATCAACGACAATCGCAACAAAAACCCGCTCAAAAAATTCCTAAACAAAAACACAAAAGGGACTTGACAAACGGACTTTTTTTTGGTATACTTAAATACAATTTTAGTTATACTGACTAGGAGGAATTTATGAAGAGAACTTTTCAACCAAAGAAACGTCAACGTAGCAAAGTACATGGCTTTCGTGAGCGTATGAAAACTACTAGCGGGCGCAAAGTTTTGAAGCGCCGTCGTGATCGTGGCCGTAAACAATTAGTTCGTGCTTAATTTAGGTACTATGCTTCTGGCATAATACCTATTTTTTTATAATTCAAGGAGGAAAAAATGCTCAAGGCTCAAAATCGTCTAAAAAAACGCAAGGAATTTGCTTATATCTATCGCAAAGGCGAGCGATTTTATACCACAAACCTAACTTTAATCAAAATTTATAGCAAATTCCCAGATTCCAAAATCGGATTTTCAGTTAGTAATAAAATCGGCAAAGCGGTTGTGCGCAACAAAATTAAACGTCAATTGCGTGAAATTGTCCGCCCACTCATCCCAAATATCAAGAATTGTAACCTGATTTTTATTGCTAAAGAAACAATTACTGGAACAAATTTTAGTGACCTAAAAAATGAAGTACACCTACTATTGAAAAAAGGTAAAATTATTGATGAATAAATTTTTCAAAATCGTACTTTATCCGCTCACGTTTTTGGGGATAATGCTAATCTACATCTACAAATATACAATAAACCTAATTTTGCCGTCGACCTGTATTTATGTACCAACTTGCTCGACCTACACTTTGCAAGCGATTCGAAGGTTCGGAATTTTTAAAGGTTGCTTTTTGGGAGCGAAAAGAATCTTCCGCTGTCGTCCAAGATTTCAAGGAGGTTTCGACCCGATACCTGACGGATTAAATGAAAATCTGAAATTTCTGGTTTAAAACACAAAAAAACACGAAAAAATCGTGTTTTTTGTGTTTTTTAGTCGAAAAATGCGTGAATTTACAAAAAATCAGCCACATTTTAATCAAAAATCAATAAAATCACCTCAAAAACACCCCAAATTTAGAATTTTAAGCGAGATTATGCTTAAAATCAAAAAAACGATAAAAAATCAACAAAAATACTCCAAAAACGCAAAAAAACACGCAAAAACAATAAAAAACGCAGTTTTTTGCGTTTTTTTTGTTTTTTTTACTTCTTTCTACTATATTCAACTACTGGAGTAGGTGATTTTTCTTTTTTGTTCTTGTCCATTTTTTCAAATAATTTCCTACAACATAAACTAATCAAAACAGACATAACTGAGTTCGCGAGAATATATAACGCAAATGCGGTTGAATAGAACAATACAAAAATCACCATAATCACTGGCATAATAAATTTCATTATGCCCATAGATTTTTGCGGGTCAATTTGCTGTTTGCTCTTGTCGATTCCGTCAACAACTTTTCCATTAACAGGTGCAAATTTCTTGTCTTTTTTCATCCCGTTTGCACTTTGTGTAAGCATAAATGATAAATACGTCACAATTCCACACAAAATCGCCAAGATAAAGTAACCGTTCCAACTGCTATATTTCTGCTGAATATTTTTAGTAATTATATTGTATTCGAGTGAAATTTGCTCCAAAGTCGTGGCATCTTTTGAAAAACGCTTCTTTAAATTCGCGATATTATAGAAATCGTTATAATTTCCAACACCTGACACGTAAGTTTCGGGGCGCCAAATACTGTCAACCCAAAGCCAACTATCCTTAATTTCCTCGTATTTGTCCTCAACAGATTTTTGTGCTATTGTAAGAACGGCGGAATAATCAGTATTTACCACAATTTCATACGCTTTTGCCTTAATTTGTGCCTCAGTCGGTTCGGAAATTCCTGCTTCCTTTAGTTCAGATTTTGCTTTTTCCTGAATCTCAGTGGAAGCGATTCTTGTGTTGATTGCGTCATTAATTTGCGAATAATCGGTGATGCTTGGGGTGGTTTTCGCAACTTCAGTTACAAAAGTTGTTTTGTAAACTTCTTCCAATTTGGTATACTGATTATAAGTGTTTTCCTGCGACATCTCGGATAAACCTGAGAATAACGTGAAGAATATGAACAGCGTCAAAGCCAAATTTACTACCATACTTAAACACGAGCCAACGACATTATAACCCTCTTTTTTGTATAACGCCATTTGCTTTTGATTCAGTAATTGCTTGTTATTTCCATACTGCTTCTGTATTTTCTGCAACTGCGGTTGCAATTTTTGTTGCTTTAATGTACTATCCCGACTAACTTTTCTTTGCCAAATATCAAGGGGAGATAACACAATTTTCAGAGCGATAGTGAACACAATAATCATCCAACCATAATTTGGTATAAAATTAAATAAATTGATTATTGGTGACCACATATCCATCGTCCAACCAGCCAATAAACTCATAAAAAAACTCCTAAAATCATATATTTTTCATAAAAAATTGCAGTTTTTGCCTAATTTTTAACGATTTTTGAGGTGACTTACATATCACACGAGATAAAAATCTCCGCTCTCAGCTCGTTTTAAATTAAGAATTTTTACAACTTTTTGCTATTTTTTCTACTTTAATTTGTTGATAAGTGAATAAATTCGATCCAAATCATCAGAATTATAGTAATCTAAATAAATTCTCCCTTTCTTATTATTGCCCAAAATTGTGATTTTTGTGCCAAAGATTTGTTGCATTTCATCTTTCATTGATAACAATTCAGCACTCAATTGAACAGATTTTTTGACCAAAGAATTCTCGGGGCGAGTCATTTCTTGAACAGCTTTCTCAACTTCACGAGCAGTCATTTTGTCATCACAAGCCTTTTTGCCTAAAGAAATTTGCTGTTCTCGTGGTAGTGTTATAATTGCCCTCGCAATCGCTGGAGCAAGCTTTCCTTTCTCAACCAAAGTTAAAATTTCAGGTTCAAGCGTCAACAAACGCAAAGAATTCGCAATAACAGGCCTACTTTTACCGATTTTTTCAGCAACTTGGTCTTGCGTAAACCCATAATTATCAATTAATTGCTTAATTGCAATCGCAGTTTCAATCGGATTCAAATCTTCACGTTGCAAGTTTTCTATCAGCGCTATTTCACGAATTTGATGGTCGTTATAATCTCTAACAATCACAGGAACAGTCTTTAGACCTGCCATTTTCCCTGCTCTATAACGGCGTTCACCCGCAATAATTTGATAATTTTCACCTTTTTGGACAACAATTATCGGTTGAATTATGCCATGCTCTTTGATTGATTGAGCTAATTCCTTAAGAGCTTCTTGACTAAAATTCTTGCGTGGTTGGTCAGGATTCGGCATAAGTTTTGTAATAAGAACTTGCTTCCCGCCACTTCCATACATATTTTCACCCGCTGTGTTCAGCTTCTTTTCCACACTTTCTTTTTCTCTCAAATATTCGGTGTTGTTGATACTTTCGACATTTGAAGATTCACCAGATTTCTTTTGGTATTTCTCTAACAAATTGTCCGCATTATGCAAAATATCGTCGTTTTTCACTGTTTTTTCATCATTTTGAGGTGTTTTTACCTCCTTTTTGTTATCATAAACAGCAAATAGTGAACTTAAACCACGACCTAAACCCTTACTCATTTCTCAAATCCCCCTTAAATATTTGTTTTCTATCCTTTAGCACCCCACTATCTTTATTGCGCCTCAAAAATTCTCTTGCAAGACTGTTATAAGCAATACCGCCCGAACTCTTACTATCATACAAGTAAATTGGTAGACCATGACTTGGAGCTTCGGCAAGCCGTACATTTCTTGGTATAACTGTCTCATAAACGAGTTTTCCAAAAAATTTCTTGATTTCGTCCGCAACTTGATTAACCAAATTACTTCGACTATCTTTCATTGTAAGAATAACTCCCTCAATATCAATTTCAGGATTATAGTACTGTTTAACCAAACGGATAGTGTTCATCAACTGACTTAACCCCTCCAGAGCGTAAAATTCACACTGAATCGGTATTATCACACTATTTGTTGCCGTCAAAGCGTTAACAGTAATCAAACCAAGCGATGGTGGACAGTCCATAAATATATAATCATACTTGTTTTTGACGGTTTCTAGCTGATTTTTCAACACTTTTTCACGACCTTCCATTTGAACCAAATCAACTTCCGCTCCCGCCAAATCTACATTACTAGGTACAATATCTAAACCCTTTATTGCCGTTTCCTTAATAATATCACTTAACTTGTTTTCACCTGTAATCACATCATAAAAAGTCATCATTTCAGGTGTTTTTTCGTAACCAACTCCAGTTGTTGCGTTTCCTTGAGGGTCCATATCTACCAATAAAACTCGCTTGCCATAAGCGGAAAGATATGTTGCCAAATTAACACAAGTTGTAGTTTTTCCGACACCACCTTTTTGATTTGTAAATGCTACAATTTTGCTCATCGTTCTCATCTCCTTGTACAATCTATTATATCATAATATCAAAACTAAATCAATAAAAAACGCAATAAAAACTCGCAAAATTGATAAAAAAACACGCTTTTTTGTTAAAAATCAGTGTTTTCTCACACAAAACTAACTTTTTCTATCTTTAGTCCAATTTTGGTAATCGTAAACCCACCTCACAAAATAGTATAAATTTAGTGTTTCACATGAAACAGTCAACTGTAAATCCGCCCCCTAATAAATATTATATAACACCACTATTCGTGTAAATAGTAATGTTTCACATGAAACAGATATGATTGTATCAAACTAAATAATGTATCTTAAAAACTGGCTGTTGTGTTGCTGTTATTGTCTATGTTTCACATGAAACAATATAATAAACACAATGATCATACAGTATTATTCGATTGTGTTTTTAATAGCAAAGTTGCGTGATATTAATGCATAAAAGCGTGAAAAATGCTGTAAAAACACTGCTTTTTGCGTGTTTTTTGTTAAAAAATAAAGAATACTTGCTTAAAGTATTCTTTATAATTATTGTTTGTGAAATGTTGTTAATTCACTTTATTTGCTTATAAATCAAATATGTAATAGTGATTAAAAACTGATTTAGATTGATTATAATGGGTTGGTTGTAATCTTGTTTTTTGGACGAGGATATTTTGTTGGGGTTTGTGTTATCTTCTTTATGTGAATTAGATTCCGTTCTAAACTCTCATTTGTAAATGTTATCAAATTATACTTGTCAACAGCCAGTAATCTACCACCAAGCAAATCTATAGCTTTTTGTGAATTATTTAGTTCGTTTTGTGCGTTTTGTGACTTATAAGCTATCATTTCGCCGCCGATTTTTACAAAAGGCAAACACAATTCGCTGAGTATGTTTAACTGAGCCACAGCTCGAGAAACCACATAATCAAACGTTTCACGTGGAACATTATGTTGTGGCAATTCTTGAGCTCGAGAGTGTATTGCAGTTATGTTAGTCAAACCCAATTCAGTGATTACTGAGTTGAGAAAATTCACCCGTTTTTGCAAACTGTCAACTAAAGTTATGGTCAAATCAGGGCGAACGATTTTTAGCGGAATGCCTGGAAAACCTCCGCCAGTTCCGATATCACATAAAGTAGATGACTGCTTGAAATAGTCAAAACCTAACAAACAATCGGCAAAATGCTTGCAAGCGAAATCGTCCAATTCGGTTATCGCTGTAATATTGAATTCTTGATTGTAGCGAATCACTAAATCATAAAATCGACTTAATTGCTCCAACTGTGTTTGCGTTACTCGTATATTGTTGCGTCCTAAAATGTCCGCAATTCGTTGTAATTGTTGCATTTATGCCCCCTTGTGCTTTTTAAGATATATTGTTAAAATGTTGATGTCCGCAGGTGATACACCGCTTATGCGACTTGCTTGCGCCAGTGTAAGCGGGCGGACGCTATTCAATTTTTGTTGCGCCTCAATTCGTAATCCTCGCAAGGTGCTGTAATCTATATTAGGCGCTATGGCGATATTTTCGTTCCGTAATTGTTCAAACACTTGTTCTTTTTGTATATTTATGTAACCCTCATACTTGGTCATAATGTGTAATTGCTCCAAAACTTCGGCGGAAAAACCGTCAAAATCGTGAAAAACTGCGTTATATTTGTATATATCGATGTTGCCACGCTTTAGCAAAGTTCGTAAAACTATGCCCGATTTTACTTCATTTTCGCCATTTTCACGCAAAAATTGCTGTAATTTCGCTGTTGGTGATAGATTTTTGTTCAAAATTTGCTCGCCACGAGCGATTTCACGCTCTTTTTTGAGTAGTTTATTGTAATTGGAACGAGTAACCAAGCCGACTTGATAACCCAATCTCGTCAACCGCAAATCAGCGTTGTCTTGGCGAAGTAATAAGCGATATTCCGCCCGAGAAGTCATCATCCTGTAAGGTTCGTTTGTCCCTTTTGTGACCAAATCATCAATCAAAACGCCAATATATGCGTCACTTCGCTTCAAAATGAGCGGTTTTTCGCCCCGAACAGCAAGACTTGCGTTAATTCCTGCGATAATTCCTTGCGCACCCGCTTCCTCGTAACCACTACTGCCGTTGATTTGTCCAGCGCAGTAAAGTCCCTTAATTTTTTTGAATTCAAGAGTCGGCAATAAATCCCTCGAATCGATGCAATCGTACTCAATCGCATACGCATAGCGCATCAAATGAGCCTTTTCAAGCCCTTTGATGCTGTGGATAAAGTCAAGTTGCGAATGATATGGTAAACTGCTCGACAGCCCTTGAACATAAATCTCGTTCGTGCTGAGTGCCTCAGGTTCGAGGAAGAATTGGTGCCGTTCTTTGTCACTAAAGCGCACAACCTTGTCTTCAATTGACGGGCAGTAACGTGGCCCAATTCCCTTGATGACACCCTGATAAAGCGGGCTGTATTGTAAATTTTCCCGAATTATATCGTGCGTCCCGCCGTTCGTGTACCCCATAAAGCAACTAGCCACATTTTGCGGTGTTTTTTTCGTTTTTTTGCTAAAGGTTGGCAAATTTTCTTCGCCTTTCTGCTCCTCGAATTGCGAAAAATCTACTGTTCTTCCGTCAATTCGCATTGGTGTGCCTGTTTTGAATCGGTAAATCGTGAACCCGAGTTTTGCTAGACTGCTAGTCAATTTCGTTGCGTTTGTGAAGCCGTTCGGCCCGCTATTTTTGATACATTTCCCCGTCAAAGTCCGACTATTTAGGTATACACCTGTGCAAATTACCACCGCTTTCGCTGTGTAAGTTTCGCCCATCGCCGTCTTAATTCCCCAAAATTCGCCGTTTTTTGTGAGAATTTGCGTAACTTCCGCTTGTAAAATCGTCAAATTCTCTTGATTTTCCATCGTTTGCTTCATAATTTCGTGATATTTCACTTTGTCAACTTGAACTCGCAAAGAATGAACCGCAGGGCCTTTTGCCTCGTTAAGCATACGCCGATGAATCGTCGATTTGTCGGCAATTTCGCCCATAATTCCGCCCAGTGCGTCAATTTCAAATACTAAATGCCCCTTTGCCGTCCCGCCGATACTTGGATTACAAGGCAAAAATCCTATACTATCAAGGTTTAAAGTGGTGACCAAAGTTTTCACACCAGTTCTTGCGCAAGCAAAAGAAGCCTCGCAACCTGCGTGACCGCCACCGATAACAATAACATCAAAATCAGTTTTTCTCATCTTATTCCCTCATAAATTATTGATTAATTATACCATATTTTTGCATAAATGTACATACCTAAATGGCAAAAAATGTGGAAAATTTCCCACAAAATCAAAAAAATCAACTTATAAAAAAATGCATAAAAAATGTAAAAAAATATTTTCAGCAAAAAACAAACTGAATTTAGTTAAAAAAATCGCTAAATTTTTGTAAAATTCTACCCCAAAATTACAACATTATTGTTCTAAAAATCAAATATAGAATAGTTAAAAAACTTACACAAAACGCAAACTTTAAATAGTTATCCACATTTTTGTGTAAAATTGACGCAAAAAGTTTCCAAAAAATGCCTCAAAATCACCGCTCAAAACCACTAAAACAAAAAGTTATCCACATAGTTATCCACTTTTCCACACAACCATTCACATCAAATATGGTAAAATATGCAAAAAATCCTAAAAAATCCAAAAAATCAACAAAAATCAAGAATTTTCTTGAATTTTGCAGTATTAATTTTTTGCGAATTTGGGGTTAATTTTTTTTGTTTGTATTTGTTGAATTTAAAAATAAAAAAAATAGATTGCGTAAACTATTTAAAAAAACATAAAAATTATCAAGAATTTTGCAAAAAATTGCCATAACAATGCGATTTTGTTTTGAAAATTTGCATTTATATGATAAAATATAATTTATAAAAATAAATATTTTTAGTGCTTGTGATACATAATAAAAATAGGGGAATCAAATGAGTAAATTATGCAAACAAATTAATAAATATTTAATAGCGACGTTCGGAATTTTTGCGATCGTGCTGTTGACAATTTTTGCGGTAGGTTACGGAGCGGGTTTGTCTCGAATAACAAGAGCGGACGACACGACCGAAATGACCGTAACTGCCAGCGGTTTTTGGACGGATTCGGAGAATTTGGAAACCGTTAACCTAACGACGAGCGAAATTTCGATTTCTACACCAGGAGAGTTTGCGTATGTTTGTAACGAATTAAACACAAACGGCGCCACCAACATCAACGGCAAGACGTTCAAGATTAAAAATGATTTGGATTTCGGCGCACATTATTGGCAACCGATGGGAGTTAACACCGACGGCAAGAATTTTTCCGCACAATTTATAGCTGATAATGTTACGGGGGCTTCGACGGTTAAGCTAAAGAATATTTTTATCGACAATTCGATTGAGGGTTTTAACACTTTCGACGATAAATTGACGGATTTTGGCTTGTTTGGGCGAGTTGACAACTGCACTGCGGTGGGCTATGGTGTGTTAAAAAATATCGAACTTGAAAATATTTACTACAAAATCGACGTGAGCAAAGTTGCGAGGTCTGAGGTAAATATTGGCGGAGTTGCGGGCTATTTTGCGGGGCAAAATGAATCGTTTGGGTCTGCGATGATGAATTGTAGCGCAACAGGTATAATCGAAATTACTCAATCTGGCACGACCGCAAAAACGGTCAATATCGGCGGTGTGGTCGGCAAAACGAATTCGGCGACAGGGACAACGAATTTGCCAACGATTACATACACAGGCAAAATCGGTTCGGACACGAATTATTTGACAAACAACGTAAAAATTAGCGTGACGGGGGCGACGGGGTCGACTTACGCAATCGGCGGAATTATCGGCTCGAACTTAGGGGAGCTCACTTGCCAAACGAACACAACAGACAAAAAAGTGCTGAACAGCGGGACAATTTCGGCGAATATTGGCACAATCGGTGGGCTTGTTGGCGAAAATTGTGCTAGCGGGACGATTAGCAATCTGACTAGCGGAAGTGAGAGTGATTCCAAAACCACTCTTGCAATGCCGAGCGGTGCGCTTGCGTCTTACACTGCGGGCGGAATTGCGGGGCGAAATCGTGGTGAAATTGCGAAATGCACGAATTTAACGCAAATTGAGGGCTATAATTATGCGCTTGGCGGAATTGTTGGCGAAAACTACGGCACAATTTCGAGCTGTTCGAACAAAGCGAAAGTGTTTATCGACCAAACTTCGCTTGCTGATACTGATGTTTCTAGCAAGGACTTTTTGCTCGGTGGAATTGCGGGGAACAGCCTTGCGGGAACGATTAAATCGTGTCAAAATCAGGCGGAAATCGGCGGTGTTAAATATGATGAAAAGCGAGCAATTCAAGGGAACATCGGCGGAATTGTAGGGCAAAATGGCAACGATTCAACAATCACGAACTGCGTAAACTACGGCACAATTGGTGAAAATATGCGTGCAGACGCTTCGGGCGGAATTGCGGGGTCTAGCGCAGGGACAATCACGTCGGACACTTTGGACACGACCATTAGCAAATTCACTGTAAATTTGGGCAAAATTATTGGGAATCGTGCGGGCGGAATTGTCGGCGATTGGAATAATTTCGGTGCTACTACTCCTACAATAGTAGTGAAAAATTGTTACAATAAAGGCGAAGTGACGGGGTATCACAAAGATGCTTTTGCGGGCGGAATTGTCGGTTTAACGCAAAACAACCAAACTGATTCAAAGATTGAAAACTGCCTAAATTTCGGCAAAATTGGTGCGCTTGCCACCACTGTTGGTGGAATTGTTGGACAAAGCTATGCGACTTTTAGCATAAAAAATTGCGCTAATTACGGCACTTTGTCGGGGTTTAAAATCGGCGGAATTGTTGGCTACGTCTACAATACAATCACTTTGGATTATGTTTTGTCGACGGGTTCGCTAAGCCCAGCTGATTCCAAGTCATCAACTTCCTTTTCTGTTGGTGGAATTGTGGGGGAGGCAGGTAGCAATGTTTTTTTAAATCTTGAAACAAGCGTGTTTGATATCGGTTCAATGGGGTATAATCTGCCCGAAAGGGTAAATTCGGGAAAGAAAATTATCTACGAATTGCCAGCAATCGGCAGTGATAAAAACTTTGTGATTTATAATGCGCCTTTGACGTACTATATGACCAAACCAGGTGTAAGCACTGTGACGGTGGGGTCGTATTATATATTTGCGTTCAAAAATTCTATCGATTGGGTTTTTCGTACGGCAAACACGACCGCAACCGCTGGAACATACTATTATCCGATTCCAAAAGAGTTCTCCGATGGTGAAATTTTCGTTGACGACACAAGTGAGATTAGCGAAACAAGTTTGAAACAAAAATATCCATCACAGCAACTTTCGAAAGTGAAGGTTACTAACAAATTGCCGACGAAATGGGAAAAGGAAGCAAATAAAATCAAGGATTTTTACATCAATATCTATCCTGATATTCTATTTGACGCAGGGAAATCAAGCGCAATTTCTGGGGAGGGGCAGTATGTTATTACGGGGCAAAAAATCGCCAAGCCGACCGAAGTTACGAATCCTATTTATATAAGCGCTTACGATACGGAAGACAAGTTTGTTACCGCTGTAAACGAACTTGCGAAGTCGGGGCAGTTCGACACGCATGAGGGTTTTACCTACGCATTTAAAAACCGCAATAGCAATAGCGCATTTTCGTTTGACGATCCCGTATCTGCCGGCGAATTGAATATCGATATTGTTTGGACGGCAAAAAAGATTCAGGTCACGAGTTACGAGTACGATTACGAAAAAAATGAGTATGTTTATTCGGAAGAGTTTTCGCTGACCTATTCGCTTAACCCTGATAGTAAGCAAGAATTCAATCCAACACAGAAAACCGGGCGCACGTACTATTATTGGCGGACTGACGCTGGTTTGAAATATAACGCAACGAACGAAGACGGCACGCCTATTTACGAAAGCGAAGAAGATTGGGTTAAAGCGTGGGAAAGTTCTTCAATCAAGGAAATCAACTGTAATTCGTGGGAGCCTAAACAAATTTACTTTATGTCAGTTGCGAAAAATATCACGCTGATTTTAAACGGCGGTTCGGTGACACCTGAGGGGATGATGAGCGCAATTTATGGTACTTTAGTTAGTGATTCGGGCGACACCAAGATGCAGATTTCTATGACTATCAAATGGGGCGAACAGTATGATTTGCAAATTCCTACGATTTCGATGGACAAATACGCTTTTCGTGGATATTTTGACGGGCAGGAAGAAAGCGGTAATTGTGTGTTTATGGAAGGTGGTAAATACAGTTACACTGGCGCAGGGGACTCAATCACTTTGTATGCGCACTGGACTTACTTGATAAAATATATCACTTTGGTAACTGTAACTGACACGGGCGATAAGACTTTGGATACGCTCGAAATTGATTATAACAAATCTATGCAGGAAGCGGGGCTTGCTAATATGAACAATTGGGGCTTGAGTTACACGATGATTGATAGCTCGCTCGACCCTAACGGATACAGTTTGGAGGGCGCCTACAGTGATAAAACGAACACAACGAAGTTTGATTTTGACAAGAAAATTCTCGACGATACAACGATCTATGTTACGTGGCAAGCGAAAAATTTTAGGCTAGAATTAAACGCTAATATCGGGAAAGATTTGAATAACAACCTCCGCACAGGCGGATGGACGACGGGCGTGGACGGTATGTATTCAACGACGTATACTTTAATGGTGCCGTACAACGTGAATTTGGTTGAGTACCTAAAAAACAACCCGCCAACAAGTAATTTGGTGATGACGGGCTTCACCCCGATGAAAGACGGCTTAAACTATAAATGGGCGCTAAAATCTATCACGATGGGGGCAGTTCCCGAAGCAAGCGATTTACTCTCGAACAGCACCGAATTCGCCAAAATGCCCGCAAATGATAATCTAAAATTGTACATTATTTGGCAACGTGAAAAATACAACGTGCGATTCGACGCAAACGGGGGTTATTTCGCAGGTGCAAGCGGAAGTGATTCTTCGACGACCAAGACTTATCAGGTCGATTTTGAGACAAAATTGTCCACCGCTGTTGAGAATTTGAGCGTCGATTTGACTACGCCTTTGCGTGAGGATTGGATCTTTAAATATTGGAGCAAAACAGACAGCGAGAGCGGGGACGCTGGGAAGATTTTGAATAGTGATTACGTGACGAGAGATTGCACGCTGTACGCAATTTACGGCGAAAAAAGGGTTGTTCGCTTCTATGTGATTGGGGCGTACCCTGAGGACCTTTTGGGCGAAATCGTCGTCTACGATGGGGCGCTTTTGAGCGATAACATCGGGGGCGATATTATCAAAAAAATGAATGATATGCTGTCCGATAGCGAGGGAAATAGCGCTTTCGAACTCGATTTTTGGGTCGAAATGACTTACGATAACGGCTACAACGTCACCGAACTTGGCGAATTCGATTTTGACACGCACGAGATTAAAGGTGATATTAACCTGCTTGCAAAACTTAAACCGAACGCAAATTACGTTCCGCCAAGCAAAGACACAACGAACTATATAATTATCGCTGGCGTGATTGTGATTGTGGCACTTATCCTGCTCTTTGTGGTGTTGCTCGCCCGCCCAACCCGTATTGAATACACCTCCAAAAGCAAGACGAAAAATAAGGATATCCAAGCGCAACTAGACGAAATCCGTGAGCTTGAACGCCGTCGCAGAGATATGGATAATCCTTACGACTAATCACCCCCGATAAATCCTAAAAAATCCCTAAAAAATACAAGAAAAATCTGAAAAATACAAGAAAATCTGAAAAAATAAAAAAAAGAAAAAATGAAGTGAACCCAAAAAGTTAGACAACTTTAGGAGGTTCACTTTTTTATGAAGAATAAAAGAAAATGTAAAAAAACATATGGAAAATAGAAAAAACAAAAAATTCAGAAAAAATACACAAAAAATAGAAAATATATAAAAAATACACAAAAAATGCTAGAAATATAGTAAAATGCTAAAATATAAAAAATGCTAGAAAATAAAGAAAAAAACACAAAAAACATCTAATTTTTAGCGTCAAAAAAATCAAAAGATAAAAAGACAATCAACGCCACCCCACAGGGTTAGAAACTTCTCAAAAAGCAGAAAAACATCGCCACCCCACAAGTTTTTATCTGTCCTCAAAAAGCAACAAACATCGCCACCCCACAAACTTTCACCCGACCTCAAAAAAATCAGAAAATTATCAAAATTTAATAATTTCAACTAACAAAAAAGTAGTTACTTTAATCTCGTAAGATTGTAACTACTTTTT
>CAVEBU010000021.1:0-21730 GCA_963614045.1 Alistipes finegoldii
AAACCCTCTCTTATGTTTAGTAATTGTTACATCCACATTTTTATTATACTACAACTTCGCCGAAATTCAAAATAAAATCGCCACAATTTTTACCAACTTTTAAAGGGGATACATCTTCCTCGTCATCCTGAACCCGCCATCGCAGTGTATCTTTTGAAGGATCTGTGAGCGGAGCGAACCCAGATTTAAAACAAAAAAGGCAATCATTTTGCCTTTTTTGTAATATAAAATGATTTTATCCTTTAATTATTTTAATTGGGGTTCAGCGGTAAAACCGCTTCACAGCTCCTTCGAATATAGGCTTGCGAGTTTTTTTGGGTAGAAACAAGTAAGACGAGGAGCATGCCGAATTTTGTAAAGGCACGTATACCGAAATACGTAACTGAGCAAAATATTGGCTCGTGACGACGTATTACACAGTTTATCCCCCGAAAAATCGGCGCTCAGGATGACGAAAAGAGTGGCAAGCCACTCTTTTCGTCCGTAAAAAATGATATACTTTTAATTTAATAATATGACCATAGCAACGACGTATTGCGCCGCTTATACCCCGAAACTTGTTTTTTCGGTGGAGAAGCAAGCAAGACGAGAAGCAAGCCGAAAATCACGAAGGCGCATAGTCAAAGCCTGTGTAACTGAGTGATTTATCGGCTCGTGACGAAGTATTGCGTAGCTTAAACACCGAAAAAACGGGGTGTTATATATCAAGGCAACACCACATACTATAAAAATAAGGAAAAAGCAAAAAGGGCGGGCGGAAATGAGCGAAATTGTTGTGTTTTTGGTGACGATTGGGTTGGCGATGATGCCGATAATTGAGTTGCGGGGTGCGATGCCGATTGGTATGAGCGACGCTATTTGGGGTGGTTCGGCGCTAAGTTTGGGCGCTAGTGCGATAGCAAGTGTGATTGGCGGAATTTTGGCGTGTTTTTTGGTGGTGGCAATCTTTTTACCGCTAAAAAAACTACTTGCACGCATTGGAATTTTTCGCAAATTTTTTGATTATTTTGACCGCAAAGCTAACGAACAACTTGAGCGTTTTTTCCGTAAAAATCGCCCGAAAAATCCCCAAAAATCAGCCATACAAAAAAGGCACGCCGAAAAAATTCTTGTTCCAACGGAAGCAAAAAATTCTACGCAACCACGCACAAAAATCGTCTTCCCAGCCCCGCAGAATTCCCGCAAAAAGAGTAGAGATTTCCGCAAAAATTCGTCGCAAATTCGCCGACAAACTAACACTTGCTCAAGCCTACAAAAATGCGTGATTGTCTTTTTGTTTTGTGCTATTCCACTCCCTTTTACTGGTGTGTGGAGTGCGGGCGCTTTGTGTAGTTTGTTAGGGATTGGGTTTTGGGCAAGTGTTGTGACGTTGATTCTTGCGAATTTAGTTGGTAGCGGAGTAATGGCGTTGTTTTGTCTAATATTTAACAGTTACATTGACTTAGTGCTTGTGATTATGGCAATAATTCTCGTGTTCGTAATGCTATATTATCTTGCAAAAACGCTCGTTTTTCGCCAAAAAATTGAGAAAAATTCCACTTTTTGCAACTAAACAATTGAAACTGCACAAAAAAAGTGCTATAATTGATAAAAAACTAAAAGGAACATTATGCAAAAAGAGAGATTTGAATACAAGCAAGGTGCGAACGGTTGCGAATGGGCAATAGTTATGCCTATATTGGTGTCGTTGATTTTTTCCTTTATTGGCGTAATTTACTGCAAAGCGAGTGGGACGTCGGCTGAACTTTTGAACAGCAACGCAATTTTTAAGACTATTGTCACCGTTTGCACAGAATTAGGCTTTTTATTGGTGGCATTTTGCATTGCTAAGCACAGCAAAGTGAATTTCGTTAGCGGGACGGGTTCAAACACAGTCAGTCCTTGGTGGGCGTATGTGGGTGCGTTTGTTGTCAGTGTTGCGATTTTGCTCTTGCTTAACCCGATAATAAACTGCTGGCAGTATATGTTGGAAGAAGCGGGCTACAGCAGTGGCTCGTTGCCGTTCGAGATGAAGAGTGCTGGAACGCTGATTTTGGGAATTGTGCTTTTTGCGTTACTCCCTGCTATTTGCGAGGAAATGCTATTTAGGGGTGTAATTCTCAATAGCTTGCGAAAATATGGTATGCTTGTAGCGGTCGGAATGAGTGCATTATTCTTCAGTTTAATGCATATGAATTTACTGCAAATTCCTTACACTTTCCTTTTGGGAATTGTGCTGGGGCTTGTTGTGTACTTTACTCGCAATTTATGGCTCAGTGTTTTTATGCACTTTGTAAATAACGGGACTGTGCTGTTACTGGGCTATTTAAACGACGAAGCTTATGGGTTCGTGTGGTATGACATACTTTGGGGAATCGGCGGGCTGATGATTTTTGGAGCGTTGTTATTCCTTTTGTATAAGTTGCTCAAAAAACTTTTTTGGGACAAGACTTTGGCAACGGAAAAAGCTTTTTGCGACGCAGAGCAGACTCTTCCCGCAAAAGTGCGTTTGAAAATGTGGATTGGACCTGTTTTGATTGGAATTGCGTGCTTGATAATTTGTATTTTAGGTGGATTTGGTGTTGTATGAAATATGTAATTGAAAATAAGAATGTTTTTTATGCGGGGCTAGTTTACTTTCTGTGTATTCTGCTCTTTGTTTGTCTTAGAATTTTGTGGGGAACGGGAATCTTCGGCGGAATTGACCCGATTTTAAATGACTTGCTGTTTAGCGTGATTATCCAAATTCTTATATTGACTTTGCTTCCGTTTTTCTTGTATAAAGCTCTCACAAAGCAAACAGTCAGACAAGTTGCGAGTAGTTTTTTCTTCAAAAAAATCGACTTTAAAACGGTCGTGCTGTCAATTCTGACCGGGATTTTGGTTTATATTCTTATTGTTTTTGTATCGAGTTTTTGGACTACATTGCTGGCACTTTTCGGATACAGCGGAGGCGGTAGCTCAACCGAAACTAGCAGTTTACCCGTATGGCTTGCTTTCCTTTTGACTATCGTCAGCACGAGCTTGCTACCTGGATTCGGGGAAGAAATCGCTCACCGTGGTATGACGCTTTCAACTGCGAAACCAAACGGAATTACACGAGCAATTTTGCTTTCTGCCCTGATGTTTGCGCTCGCTCACCTCAATATTGCCCAAACAGGTTATGCGTTCGTCGTCGGGCTGATTTTGGGTTGCGTTACCCTCATTACTAGGAGCATATTCCCCGCTATGATAATTCACGCAACTTCGAATTTCTGCTCAATTTACCTCTCGTATGCAGGGGCAAACGGCTGGTTCTTAGGCGACCTTTTGCAAAATTTCTCGGACTTGGTTGCATCGAATTGGACGGCTGGACTGATTTTGGGTTTCTTGCTTTTGTCCGTCGTTTTTGTGCTGTTAATGGTGTTGTTTGTGCAATTCTTTACTCGGGCAAGACAGCAACGCTTCGACGCATTTTGCAACAAACTTTATGAGGATACTCGTGGAACGCCAATGGAAAAACAAATCAACTTTGACGACAAATTCTATATGTTTACGCTGTTTAGTCAGGCTGTGGCGCAGGACTTGAAGCAGAAACTCGACAACGGCGATATCACGACAAAACAACTCGAGGCCGAAGCCAACCGCACACCGCTGTTTTCGATGCTAAATAGCGAATTTGACACTTTCAAAAAACCTCGAAAGCTCGACTACCTATTCTACTATATTACAATTTTTCTTGGAGCGACCGTCACGATAATGACTATGATTTGGGGAATTTTGTAGTCAACAAACCACAACAAAAAATCAATTTTTGCGCTGGGGGAAAATTCCTAGCGTTTTATTTTTGGCAATTTGCAAAACTGTAATTGCAAAGCACATTAGTCCCCTTGCGGTCATACCTAATTTGTCAGTACGCTAGGCTTTCCCTAGCGTACCATTAATTGCTACCGCAATTAATGGTGAATTATTTATTTTTTTAACAAAAATAAATAATTCACTTGACAAATCCCCCATTTTCTACTACAATATACTTACACGCAGGTGTAGTCCAATGGTAGAACGCAAGCTTCCCAAGCTTGATACGAGGGTTCGATTCCCTTCACTTGCTCCAGTGTCGCCCAGAAAGTCGGGCGATTTTTTGTTGATTTTGCGAAATTTCATTAAATTCAGCCAAATAAATTGCAATATTGCAAAAATCTTGATTAAATTGAATTGACTATTGTGCGAATTTTTCTTATAATTAATATGAGACAAAAGGAGGGGGAAATGCAACCCGACGAACAAAAAACGGACGAAATTTTTGATGCAACGATTGAGACTGAGAAAATCGTGCAAGATTCACCAAGCGAGCAAATTCAACTCGACGACGCAAGAATTCGTGCCGAACATCAAAATATGGTGACGGCAAATCTGGTGGACGATATTATTTCGCAAAAGAAAAAATCTTTCCGCCGTACAGTCGTTTTTAGCGTCAGCAGTGTGGTGATTTTGCTGATTTTGGCGATAGTGTTTTTTGTGTATCTACGCTGGTATGCGGTCGGTGTCGGCGTTGCGATTCTAACTTTTGCCGTTGCACAAATTTGGTTGCATTTTTTTAAAAAGTGGAACTACAACGCAACCGCTGACGACGACTTTTTCGATGATTTCGATACCCCCGAACAGCACTCTCAAGAACCGAAACAGCCCGAAACCGCTAGCAATTCGGACGCTAACGACCCCGCAATCCCAAACGAGAACGACAAGCCCGCTAGCGAATCCCCAACGCAAAATAATCCTACGGACAAGTAGCCCCCTCCCCGCTTTAAAACAAAAAAAGCCTTCATAATTTGAACGCTTAATGTTTGAGTGCGAGAGCAAATTTCAATAAAACCCATCACGCAAAAATTCGCTCGGAATCGAGTATTGCGCTACTTGAACCCAGAATCTGTATTTTAGTGAAACAACAACTAAGACGAGAAGCAAGACGAAAATTATTTTTCGGCTCAAAAACAAGCAAGACACGGAGCAAGACTTTTTGAAATAGGAGCATAGTAAACCTATGTGACTGCACATGATATCGGCTCGTGACGAAGTATTGCGACGCTTATTCATACTCAGTAAAGAACGAAGTTTTTCGGTGGAGAAGCAAGCAAGACGAGGAGCATGCCGAATTTTGTAAAGGAGCATAGTAAACCTATGTGACTGCACAAAATATCGGCTCGTGACGAAGTATTGCGACGCTTATCCACCGAAAAACCTGTGGAGAGCAATCCCAACCGCCACCCCCAAATTCAACGAATCCACCTCGTCAGTCTGCTCTATCATTACAGGTGTGCCATAAGTGGCAAATTCGGACGGCAGGCCAGTTGCTTCGTTGCCAAAAATTAGAGCTTTGGGAGATTTCGGCGGAGTGATACTAGAAAGGGTGCGAGCGGATTTGTCTAGCATAAAGAGGAATTTGGGAATTGCGGAGTTTTCGGCAAGATAATCTTCCCAACTGGCGTACTGGCGAATATTCAACCCGAAAATTGCACCTTGCGAGGCACGAACGACACGAGGATTAAACACATCGACGCAAGGCTGAATCAGGGCAATATTGCGGAAACCAAACGCCAAAGCGGTACGCAAAATTGTACCAACGTTGCCCATATCGGCCGGGTTGTGCAAAACAAGTTGGTCGTTATTGTCGAAATTGTCGGAAAACTTAGAAAATTCCGCCATAAGATAAATATTTTCCTTGCCCCCTACCCTTTCGATGAGTTTCGTGCCGTCTTCGATAGCGATTCCAAATTTTTGTGCAGAAGTTAGAACAGCTTGAATATCGTCGGTTAGACGCAAATTTCTGCTTGTGTAGATTTTGCGCACGATTTTGTGGCGATTGCGAAGTAATTCACGAACCGCAAAAGCCCCGAGGGCAAAACTTGTAGTATTTTCCTTTTTATAATTCATAATGACTCCTTACGGGAGATATTATACTACAAACAACAACAATAATCAATATTTACAAAAAAAATTTTTAGGAGCAAATAATGAAGTATCAAATTTTAGTGGATAGTAGTGCGGATATGCACCCTGACTATCTAAAAAATTCCGAAATCGGCTTCGGGATAATTCCTTTATATATATATGTCGGCGAAAAAGAGTTTGCGGACAATGAAGCACTTGATGTGTCGAATCTTGCAAGTATTCTCAACACCACGAAAGAGAAAATTCGCACCGCTTGTCCTAATGTTGATGCGTGGACAGAGGCATACGGCAGGGCTGATGTAACTTTTGTCGTGACGATGACTGACAAACTTTCTGGCACTTTCAATAGCGCAAATGTGGCTCGTGAAATGTCGGCCAATAAGGATAATATTATTTTATTTAATTCAAAAGCGACTTCGGGGTCGATTGAGCTGATTGTTGACCATATTGTCGAAGAGATTTCTTTAAATAAGCCGATTGGCGAGATTATTAGCAGTACAAACGAGTTTATCAATACCCGCAATTTGTTTTTTATACTGCACAAATTCGACAACCTTATCGCAAACGGGCGAATGAGTAGATTCGCAGGTCTGGTTGCCAAAACTTTGTTAATCAAGCCGATTTGCACTGCGACCCCCGAAGGCACAATTAGTATGTGTGGCAAGGCGATTGGGTCACTAAATGCTTACAAAAAACTCGTCGAAATGGTGTCTCGGCGGTGCAACGACTTTGACAAACGGAAGCTAATTATTACACACAACAATAACGAAGCTGATGCGTTAAAAATCAGAGATTTACTGCTCGAAAAGTGCGGTTTTGGTGAAGTTATTATCAAGTCGATGCATGGATTAACGACTTTTTACGCTCAGGACAAGGGGTTAATTATATGTTTTTAGGAGGGAAAATGACCGTAAAATTCAAGAAACTGACCGATTCTGCTCGCATTCCTACGTATGCGCACCCGACCGATTCGGGTATGGATTTATTTAGCGATGAAGAAATTGTGATTTTGGCTGGCAAGCGGGCGCTCGTCCACACAGGAATTGCGATTGCTTTGCCCGAAAATACCGAGGGGCAAGTTCGCTCAAAAAGTGGGTTAGCACTCAAAAACGGCTTGCAAGTCCTTAACTCGCCTGGCACGATTGACACAAATTACCGAGGCGAAATTTGCGTGATTATGCTCAACACGAGCGATGAAGATTACCGTGTGGAGAAAGGGCAAAAAATTGCGCAGTTGGTTATTTGTCCGTTCTATTCTTGCAAAACCGAAGTTGTCGACGACCTTGACAAAACCGACCGAGCTGACGGCGGGTTCGGTAGCACAGGCTTGCTTTAATTACGAAATGCGATGAAATTTGCGTCAAATTCAGGTTTTGAACGCTAATTTTATGAAATTTAAGCGAAATTTACAAAAATTCAAGCAATTTGTGTGTATTCTGCACAAAAAGTCTTGATTTTTATTCAAAAAACATATATAATAGTGTTTGCTGAATTCGGTTCGGCACTAATTTGTATGTTTTTTTGCATCCATAGTGCAATGGATAGCACGCAAGTTTCCGGAGCTTGTAGTGGAGGTTCGACTCCTCTTGGATGCACCATTTAAATCACTAGCGGTCAAGCAACACGCTTTACTGCTGGTGTTTATTTTTTGTCCAAATGAAGTAATCACCAAGCGGTTATTCTATGCAACAACTAGAGGACTTGGGAAAATGCGAGGTGTTGCCACGCATTTTGTCCCCGCCCTTTGTTTTTCCCCAACAAAAAAACGAAGAGAATCCTTCGTTAATTTTGTTAATCGTTATTCAATCTATTCAAAACAGTTTGCAGTCTAATGAGCGTTTCGCTTTTTCCTAAAATCTGCATAATTTCGGTCGCACCGCCGACGGTCACCGTTCTTCCCGAAAGCGCCACACGAATTACCCACATAATCGAAACTGGTTTGTACCCTGATTCCGCACTAATTTGCTCCAGAATCGCAAACAAGTTGTCGTTGTGCCACTCGTTTAATTCCACAGCCTGCAATTTCGCTATCGCTTGCGCAAGAATTTCTTTTGCGTTCTGCGGATTGGTTTTTTTCTTGTCGTTAAACAGTAAATTCAAGTCAAATTCGCTCAAACTCTGAAAAAATTCAATTTTTTCACCGATTTCACTAAAAATTTGAATGCGAGGTTGCAAAATTTCGCACAGTTTCTCAACGTCGTATACATCGTGCGTAAGCGTGTTTTGAATGTACGGCATTGCGTGTTGCTTAAACTCGTCGGCAGACATTTTGAGAATATACTGACTATTCATCCATTTTAATTTATCGTAATCGAAGATAGCTGAGGACTTGCGAATATCGTCGGGGTTAAAAATTGCAACGAGTTCGTCAAGCGAAAAAATCTCTTGGTCGCTGTTTGCGGGATGCCACCCAAGAAGTGCGATGTAATTCACAATCGCTTCAGGCAAATATCCCTGCGCCACCAAATCTGCAAAAGACACTGAACCATGACGCTTACTGAGTTTGCTAACATTTCCATCGGCATCTTTCCCCATAATCAACGGCAAATGATAATATTGAGGCAACTCAAAACCCAAATCGCTATGCAACTGAACATACTGCGGTGTGCTAATTATGTACTCATTTCCACGCAAAACGTGTGTAACCCCCATCAAATGATCATCAATTACGTGCGCAAAATTGTAGGTCGGCATTCCGTCTGATTTTATCAAAATTATATCGTGAAGCATCTTGTTTTCCACAGAAATTTCGCCAAAAACGTGGTCAAAAAATGTAGTCGTACCCTCTTTTTTGGTCTTATGACGAATTACATAACTTGCCCCGCTGTTTAGACGAGCCTGCACTTCTTCTTGACTCAAATCTCTGCACGGGTCAGCCTCAGGAATTTCAGGAATCTCCCCGCCCTCTTCAGTTATTGGGTCACTATGCGGGTCTTTTTTCTCGCAAAAACAGTAGTACGCTTTGCCCTCGGCAAGCAATTTTTTTGCGTATTCAAAGTAAATTGCTTTCCGCTCGCTTTGTCTATACGGCCCATGACCGCCGTCTTTGTCGGGGCCCTCATCGTAATCAAGTCCCGCAAGGCGAAGCGTATCAAAAATCACTTGCTCAGCACCCTCAACATAACGATTTTGGTCGGTATCCTCGATTCGCAAAAGGAATTTTCCACCATTTGATTTCGCCACCAAATACGCATAAAGAGCGGTACGCAAATTCCCGATATGCATATAACCCGTTGGGCTTGGAGCGAAACGTGAAACGATTTGTTTTTTGTTCATTTAATAAAATTTCTCCTTAATAAATTGCTTATAAATATGCCATATATTATACCACCAAACTTGATTTTTTGCAAGAATTTTTATGGCAAAATTCCCCCGCCAATTTCTTTTTAAATTTTATCAAAAAAATCCATATGCCCCCCAAAATAGCAAAAATTACACAAAAAACACCAAAAAATCGTGTTTTTTTGCGTTTTTTACTTAATTTTTTGGTTTTTTGAGATAAGTTTAGAAAATATCCTTAAAAAAAATCGTTTCTAAAAAAGACTACAAGCCTAGTTCTCGCATAATATTTTCTACTTCTTGCTGACCCTCTTTTAATTTCTGCAATTCACCTGGGTCAAGAGCGTGCAAAAGTGTCAGCAACTCACCAACGTGGGTTCGCTCCTCGTTCATAATGTCGGACCAAACCGCACGAGCGAGCGGGTTATCCGTCGCAGAAATATGTCGGCTGTATTGATTCACCGCATCAAGTTCCCCCATCAAATCTTTTCGAACCGCTTCTTTTAATTCTGCTTTACTAAAAAATTTCTGTTGTGCAAATATTCCGTCAGCCATATAATTCACTCTCCTAATAATAAATTTCAAGTTTTATATGCACAAAAATCAAAATTTGTTCAATTTCGTTAAGAAAATTCAAGTTTTTTGTTTGCTTTTTTTGTAAATTCCCTATATAATATATTATATATCACACTTGGAGGTAAACTTTATGATCGGACAAGCCGTTAGCAAAATTTTAAGCGTGGTGAATAAGCTTTTGGCATTCGTGGTGTTACTAACTTACGCACTTTTTGCAATCAATTTAAAATGGACATTTATTACAAATGACACATTGCTTAACATCTTGGAAATAATTATGCACTACGGACCTCTTGCAATCTGCTCACTTGTATTGCTTGAATTTGCTGCAAAGCGCAACATTGTTATTAAAATTGTGATTATCGCAATAATTGCTATTGCAATCATTTTCCAATTCTTCCCTGATACATTTAACTGGGTCGTTGGCAAAGTGTAATTTAAGAAAACCGCAAATCTGCGGTTTTTTCTTATTTTTTTTGTGTATTTTTTGGTATTTTTCATATTTTTTTGATATTTTTCCATATTTTTTCATTTATTGATATTTTTTATATTTTTTGTTTTTTTGATGATTTTTTATTAATTTTTTAATATTTTTATTTATTGATATTTAAGATATACGATAAGGGTTGTATATTTGAATTTATGCAAGAGTTTTCAATTACCGAACCGCTTCCAACGATGCAATTATCACTTAAAATTGCATTTTTAATCACGCAATTTGGGTAAATTACGCAATTTTCACCGATTTTGCTATCAATTATGGTGCAGTTTTGAAAAATAGTTGTAAATTTTTTTATTAAGGAATTGCCGTCAATATATGTGTTACTAGGGTGCAAAATATTTACCCCATTATCAATCATTTTATTATTAATAAATTTTTGCATTATATTTTGGCATTCGCTTAATTCTCGCAAATTATTAACGCTCGGAATAAAAAATCTATCGTTTTTTTGCGAAATAGTAGTAATTTTATGCTTATTTCTTGCAAAAATCTTAACCAAATCAGTTACATAGTACTCTTTTTGTGCATTTTTACAGTCAAGGTTATAGATGTAGTTTTGCAGAATTTTGTTATCAAAACAGTAAATTCCAAGATTTTTTTCAGTAATTTTCTTGTCTTTTTGCATGCAATCTTTTGCCTCAATAATATCAACAATTTTCCCATTTTTGCGTTTTATTCGCCCCAAATTAGCGTTTTGAGGCAAAAATCCTGTAAAAATTGACATTTTTGCATCATTTAACGCCAATATTTCGCCAATAGTATCATCGTCAACAATGGGGCCGTCCCCGTTTAAAAGTAGCACTTCGCCGTCGAAATTTTGAAAACACTTGCAAGCGCAAGCAAAAGCATCGCCAGTGCCTTTGGGTTGAGGTTGCATCACTACTTCAAAATCTTTTGGCAGATTCGGTGAAATTTCTTGAAAATTATCACCTAAAACAATATATTTTTGCAAAAATTTTATATTTTTTAACGAATCTATTATATAGAATAAAATTGGCTTATTGCAAATCGGTGCTAGAATTTTACTTGTTTTTAGCGCCATTCTGCTACCTCGTCCCGCTCCTAAAATTACTGCTATTTTTTCCAATATTTGCCCCCTTATTTTTTGTGTTTTCGTGGCATAATTTCGCTATCTCTTTTGGGTAGAAAAAAAGTGTTTTCTTGCAGGTTATTCGTTACAGTAGCGCCCGCACAAATATAAGAATTTTTACCGATTTTTAACGGAGCAATTAGGTTCGCATTACAACCGATAAAGCAGTCGTCACCGATTATGATTTTTTGCTTAATTTTGCCATTAAAATTAGCGGTAATTACACCACAACCGAAATTACACCGCTCGCCCACAAATGCGTCTCCTATGTAGGTAAGGTGCGAAATTTTGCAACTATCCCCCACAAAACTAGCCTTTATCTCACAAAAATTGCCAATTTTCACATTTTTACCAATATTCGTTTCTGCACGAATATGACTGCAGGGGCCAATGGTTACGTTGTCCCCGAGTTGAGATTTTTCTATAAAATTATTCGGTAAAATCACGCAATTTTTACCAATTTTTACCCCATTTTTTATATAATTATTTGGATAAATAATTGTGCCAAAATCAACCTCAACATCTTCTTCGATATACGTGTTTTTTGGGTCAATAATTTTTACATTTTTTGCGATTTTTTTTGATTTAATTTTTTTCACAAAGACCTCGCTTTTTTGCGTAATTTTTTCTCGTAAAAAATCATTCGTAACATAAAGACAATCCCGAAAAACCCCATCACTGGATAACAGTAACTAACAATTAGCCCAAACCCAAGCCCCGAAATTAATAAGCACACAATACTTACAAAAACTGTTGCAATTTTGTATGATTTTACATATTTTTGTAGCCAAATTGAGATTGTGTAGATTAGCGAAACTGATGTTGTCAAAATTCCTAACCACACGACAAGCAGTGTTCCCGTTCCGAAAGTGTTGCTAACCGACTTCGCAATATATACAAGTGGCATATCGGACATACTGCTATACGGATTGAGATAAATCGACACCACCATACCGAGCAGACACAGTACCATAAAACCCGCACCAATTAGCGACCCCACAAGATTCGCTTTGCTACTATGTTCCCGCCCCAGCCTTGCGAAAATGAACCCAGCGAAATAGAGATTACTGCACACATACAGCACGCAAAAGAATATCGCACTAAGTAGCCTATCCGTTCCATCGACAAGCGGAACGACAAACCCGTTGGAATTCGTCAAACAATAAATAAACGAAACCGTAATCACCGCAACCAAAAACGGCACGACAAGGATATTGACTTTGACCATTTTGCTAAAACCGAGCCAGCTCACGAAAATCGATATAACAGCAGTCAAAACACTTGCATAACGATAGAAATTCGTGTCCAAAACGATGTCAAAAAGCGAATTCGCACCCGCAAACATAGCAGAAAGCAGGATAATATTGCTAATTATGAATATAATTTCGCCGACATTTCCCCATTTGCCGAACAATTTGGAATTCATTTGCTGAACTGATTCAATTCCGTTTCGCTTGCCAAACTCCAAAAACTGATATCCAAGCGCAAAAAGGAGTAACCCCGCTAGAATTATAAGCGGGAAACAAACCCAGCCGAACTGCGCGAAGTAAAACCAAACTTCCTTGCCACTAGCGAAACCAGCGCCAACGACCGAACCAAACATTACCGCCCCGACAACTAAACTTTGACCCAAAACCCCCGTTTTTCGTGCCATTTTTACCCCTTTTATGCCAATTTTAGACACTTAATCGCCTCTTTGACCTCGTTTTTCGGTGTGTTAAAGTATATGCAAGCTTGCTCCAAAATTTGATTATTTTCGTAAAAAAACAGGCAACTGATCAAATTTTCAGTGAACGCAAAATCAATGCTTTCAAAATTCTTGTTCTTGAGTTTTTTGCTAGTTTTGTCAAGATTAACGGCGATATTGCAAATTTCAGAGTACGCAACCGCTCCGCAAAAACCGAGTCGCAAAACCTGATTTTCCGCCATAAAATGTGGGATTTTCAGTTTAAAACTATGATATCGCATATCATTTGTAAAATCTATCGCTTTTGCCTTGCTTTCAGAAAGTGCGTATTTTGCTAGATGAAATTTTTGCCGTCCGCCAATTCGCAACGTCAATAAAAGCTTGGAATACAATGAATTTACTGCTTTATTTCGTGAATTTGCTAGTTTTTCTATGATTTTTTGTGAAAAATCGCTATTTTTTATAGTCAAACTCCATTCAATATCGCCCGCTAAAGTCAGTGAAGTCTCAAAAATTCCGTCAAAATTGTGTAAATTTATGGCTTCAAACACGAAATTCAACTTTTCTTGACCCGTTTTGCGTGGTATTTGCGTGCTAATTGGGAGATTTTCTTCCTTTTGCGTGTTGATTATCTCATAAAAAATGTTAAGCGTCGGATTATCAATATCAATCCACCTTGCCCGCCCGATATAATATAATGCTTCTTTAAAATTTTTCAGATTATAGTAGCAAATTGCAACAAAGAGTAGCGTTTTTATGCTAAATTCATCATTTTTTAGTATTTTCTCGTAATTTTTTATCGCTTTTTCGTAACGGCCACATTTTGCGTAAATATTTGCAACAGCTTCCAACTCGCTAGAATTTAGCGGTAAATTATCAAGTTTATCTAAATTTTGCTCCAAACTAAATTCGTCATCGTCAAAAAAACTTATGTTAGCCAGCACAATCAAAGCACCTATGTTATGCCTATCGAAACGCAGAATTTGTTGCAAAATTTCTCTCGCTCGCTCATGTTCGCCCGTCATTACCAAAATATCGCAATATAAAATTTGATAATTTAAATCATTACTTTGCAAGTACGGTTCAAGCTCTTGCAACGCTTCATCATAGCGCTTAAGTCTAACCAACGTTTTCACAGCAAGCAAAATATTGGTCTTGTTATGATTCGTCATCAATTCTTCACGAATAAAATTGCACCACTCAAAAACTGCACCAACAAGCGTGGGGTCGTTACCACAATTTAGGACTTCGGAAAAATACTTCAGCGCAAGTTTTGGACGATTAAGCTTTGCTAAATTTCTACCGATACAAAAATACGCATTAGCTTTTGTGGAAATATTTTTAACCGACCGAAACGCATACTCGCAACTTAAGACATACTGACCCATTTCATAATACGCCTGACTAATTAGCAAATTGCCCGCATTTTTATCAATTCTAGTCTTGGAGCACAAAA
Source organism: Alistipes finegoldii (assembly GCA_963614045.1). Classification (GTDB taxonomy): domain Bacteria; phylum Bacillota; class Clostridia; order Christensenellales; family UBA1242; genus UBA7867. Next base: position 14,498 of record CAVEBU010000021.1, read on the forward strand.
CCACATTTCGCCCCGCATCAAGCCCACCAAGATAATCGCCTTCGCTCATTCGTGTGTCAAAAAGTTGCAAATAATAATCCAGCGACTGTTTCATTACAATTACATTTTTCATACAATAAACTATGAATAAATATGCAAAATAATACCAAGAATCCTAACGCAAAGAAAAAAACAGCAAACCATTTCTTGCTGTTATTTTCTTGATTTTTTTGTGATTTTTTGCGATTTTTTTGCATTTTTTATATGTTTTTTGTGATTTTTCAAGATTTTATGATATTTGCGACAGAATTTGTGTAGATTTTATTTATTTTTTTTGCATTTTTTAGAGATTAATTTTTTGATTTTATTCGGTTGCCAAAGCTTTATTTTTCTCTAATAAATACAAGTCTTTATAAGTTTTACACGATTTAAGAAGTTGGGGATGTTTGCCTTGAGCTACGATTTTATGATTGTCAAGAACGATAATATTATCGCAATCTACGATTGTGCTTAATCTATGAGCCACAATTATGAATGTGCATTTTTGCTTCATTCTGTTGATTACTTCCTTTATACCCTCTTGATTTTGGTTATCAAGCGCACTCGTTGCTTCATCCAACATCAACACTTTGCATTCAGTCAAAAAAGCACGTGCGATAGCAAGTCTTTGTCGCTGTCCACCGCTCAAAGTAATTCCGCCCTCTCCAACAAAGGTATCAAGCTTGTCAGGTTTATCCATCACAAAATCATAAAATTGAGCAGATTTGAGTGCAGAATTTAGTTCGTCTTCCGTTGCATCAGGCTTTGCGTACAACAAATTTTGCCGAATTGTCGTGTTAAAAATATACGGACTTTGAGGCACCATTCCTACATTTTGCCGTAAAGATTGTTCTGTAAGGGTGGTGTTTTTAACGCCGTCTAGCAAAATTTCACCGCTATCGCAATCAATTAGCCTATTAATAAGACTCAAAATCGTGCTTTTGCCCTCGCCAGACTTTCCAACAATTCCCAGCGTTTTGTGGGCGGGCGCAACAAAACTCACATCATCGAGCGCAATTTGTTCATCGTAACCAAATGTTACATTTTTAAACTCAACAGTACCCTCGAAATCTTGTAATTCCTTGTCGCCGAATTTCTCTTGCGGGTATTCCGTTTCAGCAAATATTTTTTGCATACGCTTCGCTGAAATTTTGGCATCTTGTAAATTTATTGAAATATTTCCAAGCAAAAAACTAAAACTCAATGGCGCATTATAGTATCGAATCAAAATCACGAACGCTCCGACTGTGATTTCACCAACGGAAATCATATAAATGCCCAAAATCAACATAGCACAGCTAAACATACTTACCATCATAATCCTCGCACGCATAAAGGTTGTGGTGTATAGGCTTTCGTTCATATTAGAATTGTAATCAAAAACATTCCAGCGACTTAAAGCGGAAAACATTGACCTTTTGAGATTTAGGCTTTTGACATCGTCCGAACCACGCACAAATTCGGTGATGGCACTTGTTTGTCGTTCTTTAATCAAGGTGTTGCGCATAGCTCTTGGTGCACGACCTTCCCGTTGAACCGTCCTTAAAATCGCATCAATGGCCATAACCCCAGTCGTCATTAATCCAATCCAAATATTTAAGATAAAGAAATATGCAACATAACCAATAGTAGTAAGCAGTGAGAAGAACGAGTCCCACATTAATTTGATATTTTTTACATAATTGTTCGGTTCGTTTGCTGTTCTTTGTACTATTTCACCAGTTGTAAGTCGCCTATACGCAGAACTTTGTGTATTAATCACTCGCCTTGATATATCATCACGCATATCACGTGAAGTCTTAAGCGATAATCTTGCAAAATTTATTTGACTCAGAGATTTCGCCACTTCGCACAACACAAGCACTCCACACAAACCGAGCGCCCACAACATAGCAGTGTACCACTGCCCCATAAATACTGCGTCTGACATTTCCCTAGTTATTGGTGCGGACGAAAAACCCAAAAAGGCAATTAAAATTGATAAAATTAAGGCACTCACAACTCGCCATTTATAACGCTTGAAATAGTGTATAAACAATAAATTCTTTTGTTTTTCTTGATTTTTTTGTGATTTTTTGCGATTTTTTTGTTGATTTTTTGATGAATTATTTTCTGCAATTTCCCCGCTATTTTTTGTCTTTTTTTCATCTAATTTCCCTTGCTGTTTTTTATTCAAAGCGGAATTAACTTCATCAATACTTACGCCGTATTTTGCTAAATATTTTTGTTTTTTTGCTTCAAGTTTTTGGGCTTTTTTGATTTGTTTTTCTGTAAAACATTCATCCTTTTGTATATCCATCCATAAAACTCCTTTTAGACAAAAAATGCAACTATCCCGTCAAATTTTGCGGGTATGTTGCTTATTTTGTGTAGGTAAGTGACAAATTTCACTTTTTCTGATATATAATTCTATGGCAGTTTTCACACTCCACAAAGCCCTCTTTATTAAGAAGGTCTAACCTTGCATTAGCGAGTGGTGTAGAACAAATTGCACAGCAATTATTGGTTAGAGGAACCATTATTGGAAATTTATGGTCTTCACGCAACTCTAAATATTTTTCCATAATTTTAGGGTTGACTTTTTTCCTCAACTCTTCCATTTCTTGTTCAATTTTTTTGTATTCGGCTTTATCACGTTCTTCAAGCACGCTAAACCTATTGAGGCTTTCTTTGTACTTAGTTTTGGAAGTTACACCTAAAGTTTTTGTTTTTTCGAAACCTGCAACAGTCTTGTTAATTTTGATAGACAAAGCTTTGATTTCCTTACTTAGAGCAAGCAGATTACCAATTTCAGATTTGATATGAGTTTCTTTCTCACGAAGTTCCTCAACGGTTTTTTCACCCCAATCTTCTTTCTTAAGTTTGCTGAGTTTGTCGATTTTTTTCATATAAATATTTTTCAACCGCTCATACTCTTTAACCAAATCGCCAGCAGTTTGCTCGAGTGATACGAGGTCATTTTGAGCCTGCTTAACTTGTTCGACGAGAGCGTTAACCTCACGTTTTTCACGACTATTCTCCAAGTCCTTGTTCAATTTTACCAAGGTGGCGTCTTTTTGTTGATACATTAAGATTTCTTTTAGCATAATAAACTCCTTTTTAAGCTTTTGCATTGTTGCAAAAACTGTGATAATTCGTTAAATTTAAAGTCAAAAACATCAATTTTACTCAAAATTTGAGTTGTTTTGTCAATTTTTTCATCCAACCAGCGCACAAAAACATCATCAGTGTAATTTTTTTCAATCGCTCCGAAAATCAGTTGCGTTTCGGTTAAACTTTGCTCGCCCACGACCGCTTTTATAAGCAGGTAGAATTTCTTGTCAAAAATCAGTCTGTCAACCACGATTGCGTAGCTTTGCGAATTTAGAAGCTTGCGAACTTTGTAAAAATCACGCATTGGCTGTAAAACTAGCGTCGGGCGGGTAGAATTCTTGCGAAAATATTGGGTCAAAATCTTGCAAATTTCGTTGCCCCCCATTCCAGCAATCAGCACTTGGTCAAAATTCTGGTCGGCGGGCAAGCCGTCACAAACCACGCAATCTGCCCTATAACTTAATCCGTTATCTTGTAGCAGTTTGATAGTTTTTTTGAGGCTTGGCGCACTAATATCGGTTGCGACAAGGCGATTCGTTAAGTCGTTTTTAAGCAAGTAAAGTGACAAAATTCCGTGATCGCACCCGACATCAGCAGTCAATTTCGCCTTATCCAAAAGCGCTGAAATTTCCTTTTGCCGATTAGTCATCTACAAAATCCTTTAGCCTTTTGCTTCGACTAGGATTGCGCAACTTTTTGAGCGCCTTTGCCTCGATTTGACGGATACGCTCACGAGTTACGTTGAATTCCTTGCCGACTTCCTCCAAAGTTCGCGGGTGCGCATCGTCAAGCCCGTAACGCAAGCGAATAACTTTTTGCTCACGAGGGGTAAGCGTTTCGATAACCGACATCAGCTGTTCTTTTAGCATAGTCTGAATCACGTTTTCGGACGGCGATTTTGCATTTTCATCCTCAACGAAATCGTAAAATTCGCTGTCACCCTCCTCGCCCGTCGGCGTTTCAAGGCTGGTAGGCTCTAGGGCGATTTTGCGAATTTCTCCGACTTTATCCAAAGGCAAGCCCAAAGCGTCGGCAATTTCCTGCTCGTTCGGTTCTCTACCCAACTTTTGCCACAACACTCTAGTCACACGCCCCAAACGGTTAATCGTCTCAACCATATGCACAGGAATTCGAATCGTACGAGCTTGGTCAGCCATCGCACGACTTATCGCCTGTCGAATCCACCACGTCCCGTACGTGCTGAAGTGGAAGCCTCGCCGATAGTCAAAACGCTCAACAGCCTTAATTAAGCCCATATTCCCTTCTTGAATTAGGTCGCTAAACGACATTCCTGTCCGCCCCAAAAAGCGTTTCGCTATGCTGACAACCAAACGCAAGTTCGATTCAATCAGCTTTTGCTTGGCGGTTTCGTCACCGTCCATCATTCGCTTACCTAATTCAATTTCCTGCTCGGGCGTCAACAATTCAACCTTGCCAATGTCCTTAAAGTACATCTTGACAGGGTCGTTAATATTCGCCTGATTCATCATATGCTCAACGTCGATTGAATAGGTGTCCTCTCGATTAACCTCTACGCCCTCAGAAGCCAAATACTTCATCGCTGTTTCGATTTCCTCAGCGTTTGCCTCAACTTTCATAAGGCGATTATACACATCATCTTCCGAAATTGAACCCTTTTTGCTAGCAATAATTGCCAATTTTTCGCACTCGTTTCTAATTTCGTCTCTCAATACTATATCCATTTTTCCTCCATCACCTACGTGAATTCTTGTTCATTAGGTTGATATTTGTTACATATTTTTGACTCAAAGCTTCCATTTGTGCCTTGAGTTCATTTTGTTTCTTTGTTAGCTCAATTACCTTGCGCAAAGACTCGTTGCGAGCCTCTTTGTCCGTCGTTTGCGAGCAGAACGCTTGCTCTTTTTCACTTTCTAGGCGAATTTTGCGGTACTGGTTTTTGACCAAATACGATTCGTAAGTAATTTCAGGCAAAGGGTCGGGCAGAAATTCAAAATTTACCGCATCTAAAAGCAGTGGCGTGGACTTATCAACATCCATAAAACTGTAAAGCCCGCTTATGCTTGGGCGGTTGCCCGATTTAATCGTGTCCAAAATATACCCAAAAGCCTCATTAAGCCCGCTGTCAGTGAAATAAAGCTCTTGCAAATTCGTATCAAACGGCAAGCAATAATTCTTGTTATACAACAAACTTGCAATAATGTAAAGGTCTGCGAGGTCAAAACCGTCTTTTTTTGTCGGTTTTTGCTTTTCGGCGATTTCGCCCGCTTGCTCGTCGGGTGCAGTTTCCCGCTCTCGCTCCCAAAAAGGAAGCTCGCTATCGGGCAGTTTGCTTAAATCCTCCCGCAAAATGTCAAGCGGTGTGCCAGAATACTTCTTAATCAATTCAAGGTAAATATCTTGCTCGCTCTTGTTGTCAAGCGCTTTAATTACGATTAGTGCCTCGTGAACGAATTTCGTCTTTTGCATACGATTCGTTAGGTCGTAATTTTTTGCAACGGCCTTGATTTTGAATTCAATGCCGTCAATCGCCGAATCCACAATTTCGTGCATTTTTTCAGCACCGAACTCCTTTAAAAATTCGTCAGGGTCTTTGCCGTCGGGAATCGAGCCGACTTTGACATTAAGCCCACCGTTTCGCAACACATCAATACTGCGCAAAGTCGCTTTCTGCCCCGCTCCGTCACCGTCGAGCAGCAACACGATATCGTCAGTGAATTGCCGTAACTTACGAGCGTGCATTGGGGTGATTGCCGTTCCCAAACACGCAACAGTGTTGCCGAATCCGTACTGGTGCATACTTATGACGTCGATTTGCCCCTCAACGATGATGATATTTTGAAGCCCGCTGAAGTCCTTGTTGTTCTTGCGTGCCTCCTCCCGCTCTTTTTTGATAAGGTTTATGCCAAAAATCACTTCAGATTTGTTGAAAATATACGATGCGCTCGTGTTTTTGTACTTCGCACCCTCACGATTTTCTAGCATTCGGGCGGAAAATCCTATCACGTTGCCGCCTTTATCTATTATCGGAAACGTAAGCCGTTTCGCAAACGAATCATAAGCCGTCCCCCTTTCGCCAACGCTTTCAAGTCCCGCTTTTTTCAGAATTTCGTCGCTAAAGCCTTTTGAGTGCAAGTGATTCAGCAAACCGTTAAAATCCAAGCTACACCCTAAGCCGAATTTTCGCACAAATTCGGGGCTGATTTGCCGTTTTTGTATGTATTTTACGGCGATTTGAGCTTGCGGGTGGGTTGTGTAAAGATTTTTGTGATAATAAATTCCCGCCTCACGAAGCGCCGACAAAATCGTGTCCCGCTCTTTTTTCTTGCGGGCGATTTGCTCTTGGTCAACATCTTTTAGCGCAGGCAAGGGCAAATTCGCAATGTTAGCCAACCGCTCCACCGCCTCAAGAAAACTCACGTTCTCGTACTTGCTCACGAATTTTATTACGTCGCCACTCTCCTTGCAACCGAAACAGTGATAACTTTGACTACTTGGATACACAAAGAACGACGGCGTTTTTTCGTGATGAAACGGACAACAACCCGCCATTTCTCTGCCGTTTTTCTTGAGTGGAACATAGCGCCCAACAACATCCACGATGTCGCAACGAGATTTCAATTCGTTGAGCCAATCGGGATGAAATAATTTAGCCATCGCATCCTCCTTTACTGTGTAAAATAGAAAACACACAACCTAAGGTTGTCCATTTATTAATGAATAAAAAAGTATGGTTCGTGAACACGCAAATTTTGTGCCAAACCTACGGCACAAATGCCCACAAACATACCGAAATCATACCTCTAAAATATAAATACGCAATTCACTGCCCAAATTCCTTTTTTTTATTCAAAAATTTTTTAATTTTCTTTAGTTTTTTGAGATTTTAAAGGAATTTATGAGAATAACTAACTAAAAAGAAGCTGAATTAAAATAGAGAAAGAGGGCAAAAACATCCTTATTATCGGACTAGGCTCACCTAGTCCGTCATCCTGACAACCAAACGAAATGCAGAGACGCTTGCGTATATGCACGAGTGCGGGCGTATGCAACTTGCTTGCATACCAGCCTGCCGTTACGCACATAGTTGCGTAAACCCGCAAGGGTTAGTGACGACTACTGTCGGCACAACGGCAAGGCGAC
>CAVEBU010000022.1:0-20211 GCA_963614045.1 Alistipes finegoldii
ATTTTTTATCTGGGTTCGCTTCGCTCACAGATCCTTCGAATATAGGCTTGCGCAGTTTTTTCGGGGGAGAAGCAAGCAAGACGAGGAGCATGCCGAAAATCACGAAGGCGCATAGTCAGACCTATGTAACTGAGTGATTTATCGGCTCGTGACGAAGTATTGCGACGCTTAAACACCGAAAAATCGGCGCTCAGGATGACGCAAGGGGTGTCCCCCTTGCGTTAAAAGGATATATTCCTCTTTATTTATACAGACGGACTGGGTTGTCCCCCGTCCGTCATCCTGAACCCGCCATCGTAGTGTATCTCTTGAAGGAGCTGTGAGGGCATCGCCCGAACCCAAATAAAAAGCAAGTCGAAGACTTGCAAAGGTAAAATAATTTTATCCTCTTAAAAACGGGGGGCTTGGTGCGTGCGTTCGGCACGAACGCACCCTGCTCCGCAAAAGCGGAGCAAAATACGCTGAAAGCGTATGCACCAAGCCCTGCCCCCGCTGTCGTTGTTAAGAGGACAAGCAAAAAAAGTTGCCTATCAGATTGATAAGCAACTTTTCACTAATTTCGAAAGAAAACGCTATTATGCTTTTTTACTTTCTTTGTCTTTCCCTTTCTCTAAAACAAGCACTTGTTTACCGTCGTAGTAACCACATTTTTTACATACTCGGTGAGCCAATTTAGGCTCGTGACAACGAGGGCATTCTACGATTGCGGGAGTGCTGACCTTCCAGCACGACGCTCTACGAGAACGCTGTCTTGCCTTAGAGGTCTTTGATTTAGGAACTGCCATTTGTTGAGACCTCCGTATAAATATAAATCTTATATGTACGGAGACTATTATATAACATTTTAATCGATTTGTCAACTGCAAATGATAAAAAAATTTTGAAATAGCAAAAATAGTTTGCTTTAACGCAATTTTGTGATATACTTTGTCTATAATTAATTTGTGTTGAGAGGTCTTAGATATGAAATTTTGCGCAATTATCTGTGAATATAACCCATTCCACAACGGGCATTACTATCAAATTCAAGAAAGTTTGAAGCAAAGCGGATGCGATGGTGTTTTATGTATTATGGGCGGGAATTTTAGCCAGCGTGGTGAACCTGCAATTCTGGACAAGCTGAATCGGGCGGAAATGGCGATTGCGGGCGGAGCGTCGGCGGTTGTGCAGATTCCCACTTATTTTTGCACTGCCACAGCGGAAATTTTTGCGCAAGCGTCTATCAAAATTGCCACGAGCTTCAACAATGTTACGCACATTTCCTTTGGTAGTGAATGCGGTGATATTCGCAGTCTAACCGAACTTGCTCGCTTCTTAAACAAGGAGCCAGAGTTTTATAAATCTCGCATTCGCCGTAACTTAAACGATGGTTACTCATTAGGTAGGGCGAAAACTCACGCTTTGCAGGAATGCATTAACGAGGGCTTTGTAAAATTCACGTCGCCCGAAGTTGTAGAAAAGCTCCTTGATTCGCCAAACAACATTTTGGCTATTGAGTACTTGCGAGTGCTACTAAAATCGGAACGCAAAGACATCACCCCAATCACAGTAAAGCGAATTGACGACTCAGATGATTTGGATATAAATTATGGGCTGACGACAGCAACCGCAATTCGTTCGAGCGTTTATTTAAGCAAGCGAATCGGCAATATTAGTAAGTATATTCCGTCCGCTCCGTACAAGATTTTTTCTCGTGCGATTCACGCAATCGGCTTACCCGATATGGATATTTGGAGCGATTTGGCGCTATATAGGTTTCGTACGGGTAGCCCAAATGAATTGCGACAAAATTTTGACGTATGCGAGGGCATAGAAAACAAGCTTATTATAAGCGCTCGTGAAAATGTTGATTACAAGGGGTTTTTGGAAGCGTGCGTTTCCCGAAGATTTACAACTGCGAGAATTCAGCGCATTACGACCGCTTGCCTACTTTCCTTGCGTAACGAATACACACGCCACATTTACGAAATTGACCGCTTGCCTTATATAAAACTGCTAGCAGTTAAACAAAAACCTGAGATTTTAGCAAGTCTAAACGAGTGCAACACGATTCTAGTTTCTCGAAAACAAGACGCCTTGCTTGCCATTAAGGACCCGTTTGCTCAAATTCTAATGTACGCCGAGGACAAAGCGAACAATCTTTATTCCCTGCTTTTTGACTTAACAAAAGACCAGCAAAAAGTTTGTACTGTTAGCGACATTTACCAGAAGCCAATTTTTGTAAAATAACCTAATTACAGGGCGAATTGCTCTGTTTTTTTATACAAAAAAAACGAAAGAGGACTCAACTCTTTCGCTAAATAAACTTTAATCTTTTAAATTAACATTGTGATAAATGTTTTGAACGTCTTCATTTTCTTCCAAATAATCAAGCATTTTTACAAAGGACTCGTACTTGTCATCCGGCAAATCGATAAGGCTTGTCGGAATCATCTCCAATTCCGCAGATACGACCTCGTACCCTTGCGACAAAAGTTTGTCCCGCATAACCGCCAACTTACTTGCGTCCGCTTCAAAAGTGTAACCCTCAGGAGCGAAATCTACATCGTCGGCATCAATATCCATAGCAAGCATCATAACGTCGTCTTCGCTTAGCCCATTTTTTGCTTTAACAGCCACAATCGCCTTGCGTTCAAACAAGAAAGCAACACTTCCAGGGCCACCCAAAGCGCCACCCGCTCTATCAAAAATATGCCGAACATCGCTAGATGCTCTATTTTTGTTATCGGTTAGAATATCGCAAATAACCGCACTTCCGCCTGGACCGTAACCCTCATAAACTATTGATTCGTAGTTTATAGAACCGTCTTCCCCGCTCGCCTTTTTGATAGAACGTTGAATATTATCGTTCGGCATATTGTTGCTACGTGCTTTCGCAATAACAGTCGCAAGTCTAGGATTGTTTGCGGGGTCAGGTCCACCAGACTTAACTGCAACGGCGAGTTCTTTACCGATTTTGGTAAAAATCTTACCACGTGCCTGATCCGTCTTCTCCTTTGCGTGTTTGATTGTTGACCATTTACTATGACCTGACATAAAATTCTCCTCCTTAACTAATTTGATAATTTACTCATTAAAATTGCCCCTGCAACAGCGACATTAAGTGATTCAACGTCGTTTTGCATAGGAATAGACAGTGTTGCTGAAACTAACTTGTCAATCTCGCCAGAAATTCCGTTTGCCTCGTTACCCAACACCAAGCCTAAAATTTGATTTTTGCGTACGAAATCATACACGCTCTGCCCTGTCATTTCCGCCTTATATAGCGGGAATTTACTCGCAAGCGTCACAATTTCATCAAAGTTGGCAGTATATAACTGCATATCAAAAATCGTACCCATCGTAGAGCGCAAGACCTTGTCATTGCGCCAGTCTACGCAATTTAGCATATAAATTTGCCGAAACCCGAAAGCAAGAGCCGATCGAATAATCGTCCCCAAATTACCTGGGTCATGCACCCTATCTAGCACCAAAAAGTCGCCTGTCGGCAAACTAAATTCGCCCCCGCCGTATTCTACAACCGCAAAAATCCCACTAGGGCTTATCGTACTAGACAGCGCCTCAGCGATTTCTTGACTAATCAAAACGCAATCGTAATTGGAAATCGTCACAAAATCTGGTTGCGAAACGAAAAGCAAGGTTTTAATCCTAATATTGCGTTTAATCGCCTCACGAACAAATCGCTCGCCCTCAATCAAAAACGTCTTGCCATTAACTTTCTTGTGCTTAGATTTGATTAACTCTTTTATAAAGTCGTTTGACTTACTTGATATTTCTCTAATCATATCACCAAAAATAGTTTTGCTCTTTTGTTAAGCAAAACTATTCCTTTTCTATTATTTTGCAACTGCTTTTTTTGCTGACTCAACGAGTTTTGCAAAACTCTCTGCGTCGTTTACAGCCATATCAGCCAAAACTTTACGGTTAAGGTCAATGTTGGCAGTCTTTAAACCATGCATAAATACACTGTAACTTACACCGTTTTGACGGCAACCTGCGTTAATACGTGCAATCCAAAGTGTGCGCATATCACGTTTCTTCAAACGGCGACCAACGTAAGCGTAGTTACCAGATTTCATTACCTGCTCTTTTGCAGTCTTGAACAATTTTGACTTGCCATCGTAATAACCTTTGGCTTTCTTCAAAATCTTGTTTCTTTTCTTGATAGCATGTGTACCATTTTTAATTCTCATATACTATTCCCTCCTTCCTACACTTCTAATGCTCTAGCGATTTTAGGTTGGTCTGCTTTTGCAACAGTACTACCAGCACGCATCTTCATTTTTCTCTTACTTGATTTCTTGGTCATAATGTGGCTTCTGTTTTGGCAACCACGTTTAATGACGCCATTTTTGTTCATTCTAAAACGCTTTTTAGCTGAACTTTTTGTCTTCATTTTAGGCATAATTCTCTCCTTAAAATATTATTTTTTATTTTTTGGGGCAAGTATCATCGTGATAACCGAGCCTGACAAAATCGGCTTTTGGTCCATTACACAGTCGTCTTGCAACATCTCATAAAACTTGTTCATATTGTCAATACCGAAGTGGGCAAAATTCGCCATTCTGCCACGAACTCCCTTGATAATAACACGAACTTTGTCGCCGTTTTGCAAAAACTTTGCCACCTGGTTGGCTTTGTAGCGCATATCGTGTTCCTCAATGCGCATAGACAACTCCATACCCTTGATATCGGCAACTTTCTGCTTCTTCTTGGCGTCCTTGTCACGCTTCTGTGCAATAAACTTGTATTTGCCGTAATTCATAATACGACAAACGATTGGGTCAGCATTTGGGTTAATCGCCACCAAATCAAGCTCCGCCTCCTCAGCTTTCTCCAAAGCGTCACTTAAGCTAAAAATCCCTAACTGCTCGCCTTGTTCTCCTAATAAGCGTACTTCTTTGGCAACGATTTGCTCGTTAATTGCTAATTCCTTAATGATCTATATCCTCCTAAAAAATTATTGTAACAAAGAAAGAAGTGGGTATAATAACCCCACTTCTATATCAATAAATGATAAGGCTAACCAATCTAGGTATCCCGACTGGTGAGAAGTGAGAGCTTCTTCTTTGTACATACGGCACTATTATAGCATAAAGTTATGCGTTTTGCAATAGTTTTTATGCAAAAAATCCTTAAATTTTTGGAAATTACTTGATTTCCTTAGTTTTAATCTCAGTTTTTAGCATATTGATAAAGTCGTCTAGCTTAAATTTGCCCAAATCGCCCAGCTTACGATGACGAACGGTAATTACTTGCTCAGCGACTTCATCATCACCCAAAATCACCATATACGGAATTTTTTGGAGTTGCGCTTCACGAATTTTGTAGCCAACCTTTTCGTTTCGCTTATCAAATTCCACTCTAATATCCGCATCATTTAGTGCTTTTGTAATACTTTCGGCATAGTCGTTTTGCTTTTCAGAAATGTTGATAACTTCAACTTGTACAGGAGCAAGCCACAACGGGAACGCACCAGCAAAATTCTCCGTCATAATTCCTAAGAAACGGTCAAGAGAACCGTAAATTACCCTATGAATCATAATAGGTTCACGCTTGCTTCCGTCCGAATCGATATAACTTAACTCGAATCTCTTTGGCAACTGCATATCAAGTTGAATTGTACCGCATTGCCAAGTACGACCCAAAGCGTCTTTTATATGAATATCGATTTTTGGCCCATAAAAAGCCCCGTCGCCCGCATTGATTACGTATTCTTTACCCAAATTTGTAAGTGCGTTCTTTAGTGCGGTTTCTACTTTCTCCCAATCGGCAACGTCGCCAATATGGTCGTCTGGCATCGTGCTAAGTTCTAAGTGATAAGTAAGGTTAAACACTTTGTACGCTTGGTCAACCAAACGCAATACTCCAGCGATTTCGTCCTCAATTTGTTCAGGCAACATAAATATATGCGCATCGTCTTGAGTGAACACACGCACCCTAAAAAGTCCGTGCAACGTTCCGCTCGCTTCTCTACGATGAACCTTTCCCAACTCACCCACACGCAAAGGCAAATCTTTGTATGAGTGGATATTTTCCTTATAATACAACATACAGCCAGGGCAGTTCATAGGCTTTATTGCGTAATCTTTGTCCTCGTCCGCCTTAAACGTGTACATATTTTGGCGGTAGTGGTCCCAGTGTCCACTGATTTCCCACAATTCCCTACTCATAGCCATAGGAGTTTCAATTTCCACATAATTTGCCGATTTGTGAATTTCTCGCCAGTACTTTACGAGTTCGTTCTTAACAGTCAAGCCCTTTGGCATATAAAACGGCATTCCAGGTGCGTATTCGCTGATGAAAAACAGCCCCAAATCTTTACCAATCTTGCGGTGGTCACGCTTTTTCGCTTCCTCAAGCATTTCTAGATATGCGTCCAATTCGCTCTTTTTGGGGAAAGACGTGCCGTAAATACGAGTAAGCATTTTATTCTTCTCATCACCACGCCAATATGCACCCGTAACGTTTTGCAATTTAAACGCCTTAATAATAGAAATGTCGTCGAGGTGCGGGCCACGACACAAGTCTGTCAGTTCACCCAATTTGTAAATCGTAATCAATTCGCCCTCAGGGATATCGTCAATCAACTCCAATTTGTAAGGCTCATTAAGTTCAGTAAAAATCTTCTTAGCCTCTTCACGACTAACTTCAATTCGCTCAAAACGAATCTTCGACTTGATAATATTCGCCATTTCGGTTTCGATTTTAGCCAAATCGTCCCCGCCGAAAGATTCGCTAAAATCTAGGTCGTAATAAAATCCGTCCTTAATTGCAGGACCAATACTCAATTTTGTATTAGGATAAAGCCTTTTTACTGCAAGCGCCATTACATGAGCGGTAGAGTGACGAAAAACCTCCATACCCTCAGCGTCGTTTAGAGTAACGATTTCAACCAAATCACCATCGCAAACTAATGTAGACAGTTGGCACATATGCCCGTTAAGTTTCCCTGCGATTGCGTTACGAGCAAGACCTGAACTAATAGTTTCGGCAACCTGCAAGACACTTGCGCCATCGCTAACACTAATTTTGCTACCGTCTTTTACAATAACTTCCATAAATAATCTCCTTTTATTATGAGGACAACAAAAAACTCGCCCTCTATGTAAATTCACAAAGGACGAGTCAACCCCGCGGTTCCACCTTTTTTGCTCCAAATAGAGCCACTCTTTTTGCCCCCAATTTACGCTATGGGGCGCAAGCGCATAGCAAGAGAGTAGTTTCACACACCCGCCCTTGCCGATATGCTCTCAACCTAGGCACATCTCTCTGTAAGGCAGAATTCGGGGGCTACTTGTCTCTCTTTACTACTATGATTACGATTTAATTTTACACTTAAAATTCACTTTTGTCAAGACTTATTGCGTAAATTTTGTAGTTTTTTGTGTTTTGGCTATTTCTAATTAATTAATGATAACTTTGTCGGCAAAAATATTCTGCACTAACGAAAGCGTTTCGTCACAATCTTCGCTCGCATAAATCTTGATTAATTCAGGATTTAATTCAATCAGTCGCCCAAGCACCCCTAATTTGTCACCAGGGTCAATCGCAGAAATTATGTCAAAATCTCGCCTTAAATCGTGATAAATTATGCATTTTTCGTGCATTTCCAAAATCACGCTTTGGCAATTCGATTCCGCATTTTTAAGTAAAAATTTAATAAACTCCACAAAATTCTCGTGCCGAACGATTGCGGGTGCGTTACTCGTGGCAATTTCACACAATTCCCGCCATTTTCTTTTAAGCGTGCTTAATCGAAAATGAAAAGAACTCTCAATATTAAGCACTTTTGTATTGATATCCAAACATTGTAACACAATATGCCGATCCAATTTATTGTCAAAATATGTACAAACCTTTGCCAAAGCATAGCCATATTCTTGTCCAAAACTCGTAATATCCATATTTTGCGACAAGAATTCAAACTTAATTTTTTCGCACACGATATCGGTTATCAACATTTTGAGAATTGCTTTCAGTTTGGTGGCGTTTTGCTTTTTGCAACCGATTGAAAGCGAAACCAAATCACTATCCGCCGAAATCGTGCTAACCCCACCGCACTGCGCCAAAATTTCTTTAATTCCGTCCTGAATAAATGCGATATATGTACTATTTTTTCTGCTACAAACTAACTCAATTTCCCACATAAAAGCCCCTTTGGGACTTAGTGTATGCAATTTTTAAATTTAATACACAAAAAACAAAAATTCACCACAAACAAAAAAGAAGTCACGCTAGACTTCTCTAATAAAAAGAATTTTTGATAGGCAAGCAACTTAATCTTCTTGCTCCAAATCTTTAAACTTGTCATCATTAAAAAATTCAAAAAGCGATATTCCCAGCCCTTGACAAAATTTCTGCAATGTTCTAACAGAACAGTACTCACTTTGATTATTTAACATCGTGTTTAATGTGGAAGTCGTTAATCCGCCTTGCACACAAACCTTGTTAATTGATATATTAAACTGCTTTAATAACTCTAAAATCCGCAATTTAACCGCTTCACAACCTCTCATATTTCTCACCTCGCTTCTTAGTAGTTTAGCATTTGAAATGAAAATTATATTGACGGATATCCGTCATTTTTGTTGCTTATCCGTCAATTATTTGTTATAATTAAAAAAATTCAGGAGTGAGTTATGAGAACTTGTAGTTTTTTCGGTCACAGAGATTTTCAAGAAGATTTGATTATCAATCAAAAAATTAAGCAATCAATACTTGATTGCATCGTAAACAAACATATTTCACAATTCTTTTTGGGTGGATATGGGCGATTTGATAAATTTTGTGCTAGATGTCTTAAGGAATTGAAAACACTTTATCCACATATACAGATAACACTTGTTTTAGCATATCTACGCAACAATATTACTAATGACGAACAAAAATACATAGCGGATACTTATACAAACACAATTTATCCGCCCATTGAGAAAGTCCCTAAAAAATTTGCCATATCAAAAAGAAATGAGTGGATAGTTTCAAATAGTGATTATATAATTTTTTATGTCAATCAACATTGGGGCGGTGCTAACAATATGCTTACATATGCAACAAGGGAAAAGATATCTTATATAAATTTAGGCACTTTGAATATAAACAACAACACACAACCAAAAAGAGAAGTCCGCTAGACTTCTCTAATTAAATTATAAATATTATATCTACTTTTTACTCGATTCCCAGAACGGCTTTGAGTTGCTCTGATTCGGCTTTTAGTTGATTGAGATTATTTAGACAAGTTGCGTAACTTTTGAGTAAATAATCTATTTGATGTTGAAATTCTTCGTGCGAAATTTTATCGTCGTTTAGCATATTTTGAAGCATTGCCTGTTCTTGCTCCAAACTTTTGAGTTCTTCTAGGACATTATGCACGTTCAAGTTGATGGTCAGCCACTTGTCCATTACCGCTTGCCTGTCCATTTGCTGTTTGTTGTCCATTATTTTGTCCTCCTTGCTCATTTGAATTTTGTTGTTCTTGGTCATTGTTTTGTTCTTGGTCATTGTTTTGTTCTTGCTCGCATTCTCTCTGCTCCTCACCCGCTTTCCAAATTACATATTGTGAACTATGCCAATCGCCCGGCCAAGCACCACTTCCAGCATATTTATAGTCAGAAAAATCAGGTGCGGGCAATATTTCAGATTGAGGATTTTGTTGCACGAACTCGTTGACGCCATCCCAATTTGGTGAAATCCCACAAGTTACCAAAGAAATCGGCTTTTCGGCGTTTTTCTCATTATACTTATTTACAAAAGCGCCCACGCCCTCCATTACCTTGTTCCAAATAGCTTCTCTCAGTTCATCTTGCCCCGAATATTGCTTATTTACCTCAAAATCGTTGACAACCGCATAGCCCTCATCCTTATTTACGTACACGATTCCAAAAGATACGATTTTGTCATTACTATCACGAATAACCAACGGTTGTATACGCTCATCAGTAATCATTGCCCGCATCGCTCCCGCTCCTGCGCCATAAAGAGTCGCACAACAACTTGTCAAAAAGCCCATTGCAAAATTTGCGTTATCGCTTCGAGCAAGCATTTCATAGGTGAATACCTTGTCCGAAATGTCTGCTTGATTCTCCATAATTTCGCCCGCAACTTGCAAACTTTTGCTTTTCATTGCGTTTATTTTCTCTTCGCAACGCTTGTAACTTTCCCATTTGTCTTGTTTTAATTCTTCACCTAAAATGTGATCAGGAATTTTCTTATCAATTCTTTCTTGATTAATTTCAACTGCCTTGTTAAAATGCTTCTGCTCGTAAAGACTATAATTGCCGAGATAATCAGCCAAATCCCTTGTTTCGTCCGTTACGCCCATAAATTTGTTTTCGGCAAATTCTTTTCGTAAAAACTCGACTGTCGGAGTTTTCCATTTGATTTTATCAATTCCAGCCTCATTAGTTTCGTATCGCCTAATCTTATATCTATTCGCTTCACTCGTTGGCAAATAAGACAAGTTCGATTCGTTTTCAATATCGCCCAAGTTTTGCATATGCTTCCTTGTTTCGAACCAATCCAAAGTACGAACAATAAAACCGTTTTGCTTTAACTCTTGCGCAATAATGTTGCTCAAATTATTTTTGTCCGCCATAAATTTGATAAATTCTTCATTTATATCGCCAGGACGCATTGCTTGGAAATAACTATGTACATCGTTTAAGTGTAAATGAGAATCGAACCTATTATTCTCGGAAAACAGCCCACGCAAAATATTGTAACCCGTATTTAATATCGGCTCTTGACTTTTGTTATTTTTGGTTATTTTAACGTCTTTGCCAGAAAATAAACCCAAATTGTACATTAAAGTGTAATAATCTTGTAAACAATCACCACGCACTTTTAATGGTGATACCTCATCATCTTTCATCACCGTTTTTCTAACAAATTCGCAATTTTGAGCTTGGATTTTGTCCTGCATATCCATATTTTGTAATACCTTTCCAAGTCCTGCATATATACTCAATTTGTGACCGTCTTTCGTGGTAGATTGTACAAGGGTATTAGGCGAAAAATCATAATAGTTTATTGCCCCTATTATACTAGAGGGCAATGTAATACTTGCTAAATTCTCACAGCCAGTAAATGCCATCTGTCCTATACTGGTAACACCGTCGGGTATATGTACATTTGTTAAATTCTCACAGCCAGCAAATGCACCCTCTCCTATGCTAGTAACACCGTCGGGTATCTTTATGCTTGTTAAATTCTCACATTCCCAAAATACAGCCTCTCCTATATTGGTAACACCGTCGGGTATATGTACATTTGTTAAATTCTTACAGCCATGAAATGCCCACTTTTCTATATTAGTAACACTGTCCGATATTTGTATTTCTGCTAAATTCTTACAGCCCTCAAAAGCCGACTCTCCTATATCGGTAACACTATCGGGTATTTGTACATTTGTTAAATTCTCACATTGATCAAACGCCCTCGTTCCTATACTAGTAACGCCGTCGGGTATCACACAAAGTCCGTTTTCGTCTATATCACTTTCTTCATATTCAACCAATACACCGTCTTTAATAATCATAATATCTCCTTAAACCTTAACTTTGTCGACAGTATCCAACTCGTCGTATTCGATATTAAATGCCTTTAAAATCTCTTTTAGACTGTCTTGAGGATTCAGCACGCTATCAATATCCACGCCCTTTTCGTTACTTAATGTTTGAGCAAAATTCATCGCAGAAGTATTTATCCCCGTCAAGTCGTACGGAGAAATTGTCCCATAACTTTCAGGCATCTGCACATCCTCGCCATGAAGATATTTTTCCGCCAAAGTCACTTCGCTATCGTTTTCTCGTTGGCGGGTTATTGACTCTAGCCGATTTCCTTCGCTATCGTAGTAAACTTTAACCTCGTTCTCCTTTAGGGTAATAGGGTCAAACTTACTTGTAGCGTTTGCGGGCGACTTGTGTTGCATCCTCTCCAAAACAGATTTGGAATACACACGCTCGCCCTTTTCGTTTAGTGTGGAATTTAGGGTAACCGTAAGAGCGTATTGGAAGTCACCGACCACGTTTTCAAGTTCATCGCCAGGCAAAAGCCCTGCAAATTTTGACCGCAATTCCTCTAGCACGTTTTCCCACTTGCGATACAAAAGTTGCACCCGCTTGATTTCCAAATCGTAGACAGTGCGGGAAGAATTCGTGATTTCGTCCGCCTTTTGCACCGCTTTAATAAGCGCCTTTGACACCCGCTTTTCTTTTTCTTTGTAAATTTCAAGACTGTACTTTAAATCGTTCATTTCTTGCGTCATTGTTAGCATTTTTTCGTTTTGACGGCGAATTTTTTCGCTATATTCGCGACGCATTTTTTGTAAAAAGTTATCGACATCGTGCGTTGAATAGCCGTTGCTTTCTCGTCTAAAATTCTCCATATCTATTCCCCCTCTTTTAGCAATTTATCGACACGACGGTCGTGCTTGAAGTGTTTTATAATTAGATATGTCGCAAAAATCAGTCCGAACGCAATTAGTATTCCGCTTAAAACTTGGCTAACACGCACCGACCCCCACATTAGTGAATCCGTCCTAAAGCCCTCAACGATAATTCGCACGATTCCATAAAGCACGAAGTAGGCGCACATCGTAACACCTTTGATATTAACTTTGCGCAAAATTAGCACTAGCACAAGACTGATTAAAATATCGGGGATACTTTCGTAAAAGAACGTCGCATTAAACCACGCATCGCTCGGCACTTTCCCAAACGCATCCACACACTGCTGACGAGCGAGTTCGGTAAAGTGCGATGAATCGATATGTACAGCATTTGGGAAAAACTGCTTGCTTGCGTCCGTAATCAAATTGCCGTAAGCCTCTTGATTGACGAAATTCCCCCAACGGCCGATTCCTTGCGCCAAAATCAAGCTAGGAACAGCCACGTCACCGACCGCCAAAAAGTTCTTTTTCCTAATTATGCAATAAAGCATTGTGCCAATCGCACCACCGATTACACCGCCGTAAATTGCGATTCCACCGTTCCAAATCGCAAACGCTTCCCAGCCCCAAGGCCCGCCGTTGTATATTATATAATAAAGCCTTGCGCCGACGATCGCCAACGGAAACATCCACAAAATCCACTCAAACGGGTCATCCCGCTTGAATCCACGATACTTTGCATTAAAACTTGCCAAAACAAGCGCAAGCACTAGCCCGCACGCAATTATCAGCCCATACCAATGAACTTGTAAGCCAAAAATAGTAAATGCAATTGGATTCATTTCAAACCTCACCAAATTCTGATTATCTTATTATACTTTAATTTCTTAAAAAAATCAACTAAACACAAACAAAAAAAATGCATAACTATCTATTATGCATTTTTTATCTAAACTTTTATTAATTTAACTTTTAGTGCATTATTTATGGCACACGAATTTTTTGTCGATAACGCAAGTTTATGCGCAACGTTCCTGTTCATCGGGATGAGGAGTTCCGCCACCTGCTCCATCTTTCTCGTTTTCATCCTCTTTCTTGCGTTCACCCTCTTCCTCGTGAGTTTCTGCTAAGTTATCTTTCATTTCCAGAGCTTGCGCCATAAGATCGTCAAACATGTAAATATTTTCATCGGTAATTTCAAATTCTGCAGGATAACTACCACTACGATCTTTCAATGCATACTCTACCGTATTGCCTGCTGAATCGCAAATCTTAAATGTAAATGGCAACGCCAACGAGTGTTCCTTATATTTATCTTTAATGTTTTGCGAAATTGCATACAAATTTTTGGCATAATCTTTGTCAGATTGTGCTTCGATTTTAACTTCCACTTTCTTAATCTCGCCACCATCATCACGCTTTGGATTAAGTTCCTTATCATACTCCACCGAACTAATAACAAAACTTCCTTCAAAATGCTTGCCATCCTCCAAGTTTTCTGCACGATTCTTAAAAAGGCCTTCAATCTCATCACTACGACAAAGCTCTATAACATCAGCACTCATATTTGCCATAGTTTTATTATATTTATCTGCTTCAGCAGTCTTTTCTACCGCCAACGCCTTCAAAGAACCCTTTCCCGTAACGATAGGACGAGAAATTGTTGAACGAACATTTAATTCTCTATCCGAAATCATACGCTTTTTCCTACAAAAAGCCAAATCTTTATTCAATTGCTTTTCCAATCTTGCACGACGTACATCACTATAATTTTTGTCGCCATCCATCATTTTGGCTAATTCTTTCTGAGTTTTTAACGCACGAAAGTATCTACGATATTTCAAGTGACCGACAATACCTGCAACTGCAGACGAAATAATACCCGCCCCAGCAATAGTTGCAACAACCCAAAGCACGCCCAAAGTCCAACCAGACAAAAATCCTGTCGCCAAAAGCAATGCCAAAGATCCCCAGCCACCGCCTAAACTAGCAATGGTAGGATATTTAGACTTTTTGCGAATGTCATCTTCGTTTTGCGCAATCGCCATTCTTATGTCTGCGTCACTTGTAAGGCTGTTTATTTTTTCGTTGTAGCGCTCAAATTCTTTTTTTAACATTTCCTAACCCCTTTTACTTTTGATTTAACTAATTATATCACACTTTTTTATAAATTTCAATAGCTAAATGCGAATTTTTGCATAAAAATACAAAATTTTTTGTTATTTTTATGTTTTTTATAAAAACTACATAACAATCAGTCGTAATTCTGTATTTGCGGGGTAAATTTGTAGCAATTTGGGTAAATCTCGCTCGTAAATTTTGCCCAAAACTTTATAATCTTTGTCAACTACAGCAAATTCTGTAATACTATCTGGGGTAATTGTGCTAATAAGTCGAAATAACGGCATATCCATTGGCACCGCAATTGCACGCATTTTTAGACCACGAGCAAGGTGATTTAACTTGCTTTCAAGAATCCCGATTTGCATATAATAGGCGCTTTTATCCTCCAAAATCGTCGTTAACATTAGAAACAAACCGAAAACCAGCAAGGTGAAATTCGGCACAAAAAAGGCAGTAACAAAGAACGCTAGCAAAATTCCACACGAAACCACGACTCCCAAAATCCGCATAAATTTTTTTGCAACATCTTTGTCACGACGTTTACGCAAAATCGCAAAAAGCACCCGCCCGCCATCCAAGGGAAAAACAGGCAAGCAATTTATTATCGCAGTACAAACGTTTGCATAAACAAAAATTTGGGTGTAGGCGTAAGTCGTGGGAAAAAGCCACCAAACAGCGCACCCGAAAACCGCTAAAATCAGGTTACAAATAGGCCCAGCCACCGCAACAAGAATTTCATCACGACAACAGAAAAACCGACTTTCACCGCTCAAACTCGCCCCGTGTGGCATCAAGTTAATTTGATTTAGCCGATAGCCCAATTTCTCCGCAACTAGCGAATGTGCAAATTCGTGCAGTAAAATAGTAATAATGTAACTAATCAAAAGCACGAAATAATTTAAGTAGATCAATAGCCCCGCAAAAACGATAAAAAGCGGATGTACAAAGAATTTTATTTTCATATTTTCACCTTAACAAAATTATCGGCTCGCTAATCAATTCCGCACTAATCAAATACTCACGCACCCCCACCATATCCATCGCAAGAAAAGCAATCACCACCAAAATAACCGTTAATAACATTTTATAAACCCAATTACGCATAGCTTTCCACCCTTTAACCATTAATAATTCCCACGACTTTCAGCCTTTTGCTAGAAACTTTGCAACGGAGAACGTAATTCCCGCCCTCGTCAATATCTATCCTCGTCGCAACGTCCTCCCGCCTTAATTCCATAAAATTCGACAAAGTTTTGTAAATTTCTACGTTTAACAACTCATTAAGTTTTGCGGGGTTAAAAAATTTGTCATTTATAAGTATTTGATTCAAGCGAGTTAGTTTGCTCATATTTTCCCCCTAATTTAGAATTTTTCCACGCTTATTTTTACTAAGCGGGCGATTAGTTGCAATATTTTTCGCCAAATCGAGCCAGTCAGCCATTTCGCTATCGCAAAGCCCTCCCAAGCCACCTGTCGTAGTTGATAGAGTTAAAACAGAGTTGTTTTCCTTGATGATTCCATATAAAGAAATATGCAAGCTTTCTGCTATATCATACGGCGAATACATCAAATTTTTTGCAACGAAATCACTTCGGGTGCGGTTAACCACCAACCCCAAACTATCAATACAACCGCACAAAAGATTGCACACCCGCCCTGCATCACGAATCGCAATCAAATGCGGAGTTGTCACAACCAACGCTTCGTTAGCATAAAAAATCGCTCGCCGAAACTCGAAACCGATTCCCGCAGGACAATCAATCAACAAATAATCAAAATTGCTGTTCAATTCCTTGATGACTTCTTGCAAAATTGCGGTCGTCACTTTGCCACTGTTAGCAAGGTTGACGCAAGGCAAAAAATACAGTCGGGGCGATTTTTCACTGCGTATAAGAGCCTGACGAACACGACATTTCTGTTCAATCACGTCGCACAAATCGTAATTTACTAAGGTGTCAATTCCTGCGACCAAATCAAGATTATTAAGCCCGATATCCATATCCATAATCACAACACGACTGCCGAGTTTCGCCAAATTGTACCCCAGCAAAAAAGCAGTAGTCGTCTTCCCTACGCCACCTTTACCGCTAGTAATCACTATTCTACGAGCCAATTTTTTACCTCCTTTGCGTAAATTTTATTAAATCGCACGCAAAAAGTAAAGAGCAAAGATAAGCCTTTGCTCTTTTCTACAAAATATGTTTTTAAACGACTTTTTTTAGCATTTTTTTGTACAACATTTTGTTTTTTGTTAGTTTTCCTAATCCATAAAGCGTGCAGTCGTAATTCGCCACAAAAATCGGTAACCCAACCCGCTCGCCCATAAATTCCGCAAGCGACGGCACATTACTCCCTCGACCACAAAACACAGCGCCTTGAATATTTAGGTTGTTCTTAACCTCCTGCGTTTGCTTTGAATAAAGCCGAAAAGCGTTGTCCCCGATAGCGCCGTAGTAATCTTTTATCGCTCCGAAAATGTCTTTGCTGTTGATTTTTGCTGACCTTATTTGCCCCGTCCGAATATCCACGCCCGAATACGTCAATTCGTACGAATCACGCCCGTTAAGGCTTCCTAAATTAAACAATACCTCGCCTATCGTTTCGGAAGTAAGACTTAAGCCGTAGCGATATTTGATTTGCTCGTAAATCGCCTGCTCAAAATTTTGCGTGCCGACATTGATACTCACCGCCTCGACAATTCCCTCTTGCCCAAGAATTGCAATATCGGTGTTGCTAGTGTTGATATCCACCAGCATACAACACAAAAAATCGTCAAAAGTTATTCCGCAACCAATCATATCAGCAATCGGGTACGGCACAAAATCTACATCGCTTACCCCCGAATAGTAAGCAAGCGAGCGAATAGACTTTTTGAAAGACAAACTCGCTCCGCACGAAACCACGAATTTTGCGACAATATTTGCGCTTGGTTTGTCCGAAATTACCCGTTTTATAAAATTTGCAAGCATTTGCCTTGCGTAAATCATTTCGCTTGATGCCACCCCGTCTATACTAACAGGATAAATCACGAACTGGTCAGCCTCGCTCTTTTTAGCGTCCGAACCGAACCCCAGAATTTTCACTTCGTCATATTCGTTCTGACAAAGCACCCTGTTTGGTTCGTCAAGCACAACACCCTTGCCCTCACGATAAATCGTCGTGTTACTCGGTGTAAAATCTATACTCAAAAAGATTTTTGCCATAACATAAACTCCCTTTGCTTCAATTTTAACAAAAGAAACCACAATAAGCAAATAAAAATGCATATTTTTTTATAAAATACAAAAAACACACCCCAAAGTGTGCTTTATGCCTACAATATTTCCAAATTTTTGCCAAACACCTTTTTGAAATCAGCGCTCGCTTCAATAGCAGATTTGACTTCAAAACGAATATCTGCACCGTCCGTCACAGTTTTCATAATAACAGCATCGCCCAGCACGTCACAAACAAGGTCAACAATATGCCCTTGCTGAGACCTATCTAATGCCACCGAAACTTTCAAAAGCGCCGCAAGTTTGCGAACCGCCGACAAATCTTCCTCCGTCACAATATCCTTGTAACGAACCCACTCGGATAGCTTGAATTCATCAGCGCTTTGCGTAGACGCAATAAAAGCAGCCAAAACTTGATCGTGGTGCGATACACCGTAAATTTCCGAACTCAGAATCACTTGCAAAGCGTCCTTTTTGCTTGGTGTGTAGCGAATTCGTGAACCGCAATCGTACATATAACTAGCAACTTTTAGCGGACGCAAATACTGTCTGCCCAACTTATGCATAACTCTAAGTTGCCTAAACAAGAACGCAGCAATTTCGTACACATGAAGCTGATTCGTCACGTAATTTTCACGAAAACTTAAGTTCGCATTAAGACTATACCCCACAATGTCGACAATCGGTTTTTCTTCCGTTATCGGCACGCACTGTAGAAACAGTATGCCCGTCGAAACGTTTGACGTCGAAATCATAAACTTACTAGCGCCCAAGAATTCCATAAACGCACGAGCAATTGATAGCCCCGCCGCAACCGAATTCGCCGAATGCTGACTTATGCCCTTGATTTTACTGCGTTTGTCAAGGTCAAGCGCCTTAATTGCGTTGTAAACGTTGTCAAAATCGTGCTGGCTTACCTCATACGCATGCGCCAAATCAAGCGGGTACTTCTTGCCCTTGCGACTGATTTTGCCAATACTCTCGAACGTGTCACCTACACCGACCAAACGCAATTCATCCATATCGCAGTCCTTAAGCCAACAAGCATTTTCACTTAACTGAGCAAGGAAAAATTCCGTCATCTCCTGCATTTGCTTTTCTGGGGTTGCCACAGACTCAAGGTACAAATTCGCCAAATTTTCACTGCCGAAAGGTATCGTCTGCGAGTTGATAATCGTTTTGCGCGCATATTGAACTATGTGCGTGTAGTCGTCATCAACATACATAATAACACCTTTGGGAGCATCCAGCGAATTCACAACAGCTGTGTACACTGACACGATTTCATCCATATCTTGCAACAGACGAATCTTGAACCCCGAAGCAATTTCTAATTCCTCCAAAAAGCCGTAGTGATTCTTTGCCTCACGAAAACCCGCCGACGCATACGCCACAGCTTTCTGCACTCCCAAATCATCGCAAAGTTTACGGTACATCTTTACCAAACTAACGCAATTCGCTACTTGCGTAGGCTTTATAAACCCGTCTTGCGCAATGTCCTCATAAATGCTGATAGGCTCAATAAATTGGTCAAACACCTCAAAACACGTGTCCGCAATTTGCCAAGCAAATATCAACTTTAATTGACGTGGGGTCAATTCCAATAAAGCAATCTTTTCTTTTTGTTTGTCTAGCGAAATTCTTTTTTCCAAATTAATTTGATTCAATTTCTAATCCTCTTTAATAGTTATAGCAGAAACAGGGCAAACACCCTCGCAGGTTCTACACTTAATGCAAATGTCCTTGTTAATCTCGGCCTTGCCGTTGGCGTCGAAACTAATAGCACCCACAGGGCATACACTAGCACAAGCGCCACAGCCTAAACATAAGTCTTTGTTTACCATAGCAGTTTTTTCCTCCTTATTTTGTAAGAATATACCACAAAACAGATGCTTTTGTCAATAGTAAAATCGCAAAAAAAAATTTTTATTAAAAAATAAAAAAATTTTCGCAAAAACACTTTATTTTTTTTTAATTATATGTTATAATAGAGTTGCTTTTTGAGTAAATTTTGTTTATGCGGTAATGGCGGAATTGGCAGACGCGCAAGACTAAGGATCTTGTGGCTTATAAAGGCCGTGGAAGTTCGAGTCTTCTTTACCGCACCAATTTACACAATCAAAAAGACTCATACCTGGGGGCTTAGGTTAACTTCCTGCTAATCCCCCAGCGTTTTTCTTTTTTAGAATAACAAAGCTACCCCTCCGCCATTTTTGAAAGGATAAACATATTAGGTGGGGCTTGGTGCGTGCGTTCGGCACGAACGCACACTGCCCCGCAACAGCGGGGCAAAATACGCTGAAAGCGTATGCACCAAGCCCCCATATATAAGGGGTTTTCTTTCTCTTCGTCATCCTGAGCGCCGACCCGCACAAGCCTATATTCGAAGGATCTGTGAGGGCATCGCCCGAACCCAAATAAAAACAATCAAATGTTTCCTCCTCTTCGTCATCCTGAACCCGCCATCGCAGTGTATCT
>CAVEBU010000023.1:0-18569 GCA_963614045.1 Alistipes finegoldii
CCGCCGACGTCATCATCACCGCCGACAACTCCCAACAGTAATAGAAAAGCGAAGCAAACCCAATTAAAAAGCAAGTCAAAGACTTGCAAAGGTAAAATGATTCTATCCTTTAATTATTTAAATTTGGGTTCAGCGGTAAACCGCTTCACAGATCCTTCGAATATAGGCTTGCGCAGGTCGACGCTCAGGATGACGGACTAGGTGACCCTAGTCCGATAATAAGAATAGACAAAAAAGCCCGCTTGGGCTTTTTTAGTCATTTTTAATATACACATAACTACTTATAATTTAAAGTACTTAAAAGAACGGAGTTTTTTCGGGGTAGAAACAAGTAAGACGAGGAGCATGCCAAAAATTTTGAGGGCGCATATATGCTAATATGTAACCGATAAATTTGTTGGCTCGTGACGACGTATTACACAGTTTATCCCCCGAAAAAACGTCACCGCTCCCAGACAACAAAAAAAGGCAGTCCTCCTGCCTTCTTTGTTTTATCAGTTTTTAGCGTGCTTGATAATGCTCACTGATTCGCTCCATAGTCGATTGGTTGCAAATTTCAGTAGCGGTGTCAAGATGCTCTTTTAATTGCTGAGTTGCGCCGAAAATGTACGCATTTGGACTGTCTTTGCTGATATTTTGCAAAATCTCAATACGCTCTTTAAACCCGTTCACCCAAATAGGACTTTGCGCAAGCGCATTAAGAAGCATTAAATTCACGCCGTCAACCTGCCCAATAGAAATATGTGGGTCACAAGCATTCAAATAAGTCAAAACTTGCAAGCAGTTCTTTTTCCCAGCGTCTTGGTCAATCGCCGACGCAAGATTTTGGTTTAGCTTGCCGTCACGACTATAAATCTGTCCCGATGTCAAAATCTTCTGAACCAACGCATTTACAGTTTCGTCTTTTTCGTAATTGCAAGCAATGTTAATTTGAGTAAAGCCCACAGGTTTTTGTCCAGGAAGCGCCTCGCCCCCGTCCTTGCCGTACGCAAACATTAAAGAGCCGTTCATCATCTCGCCCATAGGTGTCTGCCCACAAATTATCGCAAGCGAAATCAAATCAGTTGTAGTTTTAAACCCAATGCCTGCAGAAACTTCGCTCCTAACTTTATTTCCAGCCATTAAATTTTCACTATAATCAAAAGCGAAATCACTTAAATCGTTGTTGCTAAAATCATTATCATTAAAATTCATAACTAATCTCCTTTCTGATTTTCGGGTTAATAATATCACATTTTTAGCGAAATGTAAATACTTTATTTTAAAATTTTTTGGATTTTTTGGTAGATTTTTAACTTTAAATATATAAAGACGGGAAAACCCCGCCCATTTAGACCCGCAACATAGCTTCTTATTAATATATTAAATTATCACGCAAACCCCGTCGCAAGAATTTTGCAAGGAATTTCCTAGCGAATATTTCTCTTTATGTAATCGCAAAACGCAAAATAGTCGTCGGGAATTCCAATATCGACGTAATAACCGTCGTAAAGATAAGCACAGTGTTTGCGGTCGTGCAAATGCTTGCTCAAATAATCTAGCTCGTGCGAAAAAGCCCGCCCAAGTTCGCCAGCGTATTCGTCAAAAATGTTTTTGTTGAGTATGTAAACGCCGATATTCACGTTGCCGTGCGCAGTCGGTTGCTTTTCGATAAAATCAATTATCGTCATATCGTGGTCGCTCAAAACGATATTGCCGAAGCGGTCAAAATTGTCCATCGGCTTGGCAGCAAGCGTTTCCACCGCCCCCGAATTTTTGTGCTGACGCATCATATCCCGATAATCAATTGTCGTGTACGTGTCGCCGTTCAAAATCAACGCACAATCATCGTCAATAAACTTCAGCGCCTGCGCCATCGCCCCGCCCGTTTTGAGCGGACAATCTTCCTCACTGTACACAAGCGCCACACCTTTGTATTCATCACCGAAAAAATTGCGGATAACCTCTTTTTTGTACCCGACAGCAAAAACAATCTTGGTCACTCCCGCATCAACCAGCTTGTCAACTTGAATTTGCATAAACGGGCGGTCGCCGACTGGCGCCATCGATTTCGGCACCTCGCTCACAACCGACCTCAACCTCGTCCCCAAACCGCCACATAAAATAATTGCCTGCATCACATTCTCCTTAGTTGTACATAAATTATAGAATTTCCTCGCATTTTTGTCAATTAATTTTGCATAATTATTCAGTTTTAACACTTCCCCGCCCTGTGTCCCAAAAAAACCAACCGCCCTTGACTCCCCATTGTCGTTAAGAGGATAAAATCATTTCATCCTTTTGCGAAATAGGTTTTACCTATTTTGTCATCCTGACGAGGCGGGGAGACCCCGACCCCCAATTAATTCTTTTTATCGGCTCGTGACGACGTATTGCGTAGCTTAAACCCCGAAAATTGTTTTTTGGGTGGAGAAGCAAGCAAGACTAGAAGCATGCCGAATTTTGTGAAGGAGCATAGTCAGACCTATGTGACTGAACAAAATATCGGCTCGTGACGACGTATTGCGTAGCTTAAACCCCGAAAATTGTTTTTTGGGTGGAGAAGCAAGCAAGACGAGAAGCATGCCGAAAATCACGAAGGCACATAGTCAAACCTATGTAACTGAGTGATTTATCGGCTCGTGACGACGTATTGCGTAGCTTAAACACCCAAAAAACCCCGCTCGCCAAGTACACCATACCCCCTCCTCCTCGCCCCCAACTCCTTGTAATCGTCGCTGGACACTTCCGCTAAGACTTCTTTTGCCGTCGATACTTGTTGCTCGCACTCAAAAAGCGCCGTTTGTGAGGAGCGGAGCGCTAGTTTTTTGCCAATCAAAACGCTCCATTGATATAGCACAAGTGCGACAAGCCCCGCAACGATAAGCGATAATACACACAAAATTAACCTGAATTTTCTTAACAATTTGCCCTCCTGTCGTGCGAATATTTTAAAGCGGAATTATTTTTCTGCAAAAATTTGCAGTATTTTAAACCGAAAATCGCACGCAACTTTTGAACAAATTATATCACAGAATTTGCAAAATTGTTACGCTTAGCAAAAATAGTCTTAATCGCACAAAAACCGAGCAAAAATGCCAAAATGTGATACACCCGCAAATTCCCGTAATCTACCGCAAAAACTATCGCTAAAATCACACTAAAATACACGCAAACCCGCCCGAAACCAACTAAAAATTGCCACAAAAATTTTAGGTAGTTTTTTGTGAAATTGTGTAGATTTTTGTATAATTTTGTACAAAATTGTTGATTTTTGTGGTGATTTGTGCTTTTTTGTATTTTTGTATAGTTTTTTGTGGAGTTTTGTAAATTTTTGTGGTGTTCGCTATATTTTTGTAAAGAACAGTAGTTTTTTGTAGTTTTTTGTACAGAATTGTCTAAAGTTGTACAGTCGTGTTGATTTTTGTTAATTTGGGTAGTTTTGTGTAAATTCTTGTAGTTTTTTGTAGTTTCTTGTAAATTCTTGTAGTTTTTTGTAGAATTTTGTGTATTTTTGTGATTTTTTGTGTAATTTTTACACTTGCAAAAAAGAGTGTAGATAAAAATTTCCGCACCCGCAAAAACACACCCAACCCCAAAAATTAGCAAGAAAATATACCCTTGCCCGAGCGAAGAAAACAGCATTATCTAAACATCCTGCGCAGTAGATTTTTCTTTTCGCCGACGTAACGAATCGCACAAACTTCCCCCGAAAGTGACACATTTCCACAATCGACATCGAGTTTGTCGACCGCCAAATTTTTGCCCTCAATCACAAGCCGTTCGCCCCGCACTATGCACACAAATTGCATAGGTGTCGCAACTTCCACCCGCTCCACACCAGTTATATTCAATTTTTCACGATTTTCCATAACAATTTTATGCTCAGCGAACCGAGTTTTTGCCACAGTTTCAGCCATAATTCACCCCCGAATTCGCTTTATTTTATGCCGAAAAATCGTTTAATATAACAAAAAAGCCCCCGAATTTTAGGAGACTTTTCTTTATTTATTGTGAATTTTATGCATTATTTATAGTAATATTCACACCCAAAAGCGCTTTGTCGAAATAGCAAATATCGTCTTGGAACTTCGCTTCAATACGGATTTTGTAGTCGCCAGCCTTTTGCATCGTGGCAGTTTCGCCAGTCCAGTTCGCTTGATTTGGGGTGGAGTGCGAGTAGAAAATTTTCACTTCGCCGTCAAGCAAATTCTTGATTTTTTCGTTCGTGAAATTCAACCGCAAAACCAAGCCCGACGGGTCGGAAGTCGTAATTTTCGTTTGAATATCCATAAGCGAGGTGTTCGGCGTGTATTCATAAACGTTTAAGCCCTGCACAAAATCAATCGTGTAGTCCTCGCCGTATTTCAGCTCACGAGAAGCAACGGTCAGCACACTTTCATAATAGAAACTGTTGAAATTTTGGGAACTTGGCGCATACGCACGCACAACATACTCACCAGGAGCGAATCCGCTCAAGTCGTAATTCCCGTCAAGATTCACAGGAACAGCCTTGTATTCCGTACTATTTCCGTCACGATAGTAGTATTTTATGTTCGAAGCCAATTCAAGAAAATCTTGCTTTAACGCACTTGCAAAAATAGTCTTCGAAGCGCTTTCGCCAACAAGCCAATTTTGTGTCAAATCGAAATTGTCGCCGTATTCCATATAAATATTGGCAAATTTCACAGTGTTTGCAAGCGCAGTTTCCACTTTCGCCTTGCTAATAGCAAAAGTGATGTCGGTAAGCTCCAAATCTTTGTATTTCGCCCCGCCGTCAATCTTCACTTTCACATCGTAAACCCCTGCATCAATCGGCGTAGCGTCGTAAACGTCGCCCGAAATTTCAGTTTCGCTGTGAATTCTGTACGAAACGTCGGTCACAAAAACCCCGTCAGGCAACACAAAATCAAATAAGTCTTCCACGCTTTTCGTTGTGCCGTCGTAAGTCGTCGTGTAATTTTTGGAGTAATTCAAATTAAGGTCGCCTTTCTCAACCTTGACGCTGTAAGAGGTCGTTTTACCCTTGTAACGCACCACCACACTTTGCGCAGGCGACTCGATTACAAACTTGTTTGTCGTCGAATTGTCGCCGTAATTTATGTAAACAATGTCCGCAATGCTCATCGGCAAATCGCATTTCCGCCCGTTGTTGTACTCAACAGTAAAAACACTTTTGCTAAGAGTTGGAGTTAGCACGTCGCCGACCAGAAAATTCGTTTCCGCCACAGACTTAACGCTAATTGAAGCGATGCCATCACCGTCACCGCACCCCGCAAAACCGAACACACCCAGCCCAGTCACAGCACAAATTGACAAAGCGCATAACCATTTTTTCATTTTAATTCCCCCTATTTTGCTTTATCGTAAAACAAACAAAAGTAAGACCCGCCTAGTCGCAATACTTTATACTATATTATAATCAAAATTGCCGATTTTTACAAACGATTTTATCCACTTTTTACGATTTTTTGTGATTTTTTGTGATTTTTTGTAGTTTTTTGTGTATTTATGTAGTTTTTTGTATATTTTTAAGAATTTTTCTCCGCTTTGCCACTTCACAAAAACATAAACGATTAGCGAGGTGATACCCCGCTAATTTAATCATTATATATAGGAATTATTTCCCGCTAAAAAATTACTTCTTTTTCGTGTTGACTTGCTTAGCTTTTTTTGCTAGTTGTTCCGCTGCCGATTTTTTCTCCGCTCTCGCCTCAGCAAGCGCTTCTTTCTTCAGTTTTTTCGCCTCAACCTTGACTTCTTTTTTGAATTTTTTCGCCTCAGTTTTCTCTTTTTTGGTTAATTTCGGCGATTTTTCCTTCGCTTGTTTTGGCTCGGTTTCCACCTCCGCCGACTTGTCTTTTTTCGGCTTTGCGGTGTTGATTTTTGGCTTGTTGTTTGCCCGAACTTTCTCGATTTCGGGTTTGGTTCTCGCCTCTTTTTTATCAACGAAAACGGAAGTTTCTTCAAACTTTTCTTGCTCTTCGGCAAGCGCTTTCCGTTCGATTTTTTGCTTTAATTTTTCTTGTTTTGCCTTGACGTCTTCCGCTTTTGCCCGCTCTTTGTCAGCGAATTTTTCGTCCTTAGATTTTTTCGGCAAATTCTCTTTTTTGGGCGTTTCCCAAACGACATTTTCGCTACTTAACGCCCGCTGTTCTTCGATTTTGCGTTGCTCACGAAGTTTTTGCGCCTCAGCTTGACGTTCTTTTTTACGTTTTAGGCGAAGAACTTTCTTGTAAAGTTTCCGCTCAGCAACACGGCGAGAAGCGATAATATTCTCCTGTTCTTGCGACAAAACGACGCTTTCAGGCTCGATATTTCCGTCAATAATGTCGTCAAGTTTCTTAATCTCTTTCGCAAGATTTTCTTTGGCGAAATCTTTCGCTTCCTCCGCTTTATTGGCAATCGCACGTTCTTCCGCCCGAGTCAATTCATGCTCTTTTACCAACCGCTCTTTCGCCCGCTCAACCGCTTCAATCGCCTCAACATTTGTAGGGTCGCCCTGCGATTTTAATGTCGCAAGAGATTTTTTCATAGCGGAATTCAGTGCGTCACGAAAAGCGTCCCGATTTGTCGGGCTAATATAAAGTTGCTTAATGTTCTCGCCGTCGAGATAGCGCACGCAAATTCGCTTGTGGTTCAACGCATATGCGGGCGTCACGCAGTCCGCATCAGTCGCCGAAATAATGTTGCGGTAAGGAATTTTCTGCGACAAAAAACCGCTCGAAATCCGCATATCTTCTCGCCGAAGTTCGTATTTTGTGCCGAAATAAACGGGCAGGACAATCACGAAAAGCACCACTGTCATCGCAATCGCAGGCCACCAAATAGCGCTAATCACCCAAAAAATGTACATAGCGAAGGTCAAAAGGCAGTACACCAACAACCCCAAAAATGCTCCGTCGCCAACGCTTGATTTAAATTTCATTTCTTACCTCCAGAGAAAAAGAAATTCTTGATTTAATTGTATCAAAAACACCCCCGAATTGTAAAGCAATTTTGCTTCATTTACCAAAAAATATGTGTAAAAATTGTAAAATTTACAAAAATATCCGAGTTTTTTGCAAAAAATCGCCTTTCGTAAAAATTTTTATAAAAGTGATTGAGTTTTTTCGACTTGTGTGTTACAATATGCGCATAGATTAACTATTGAGGTGAGATTTATGAAATTTACTTGTCAAGGTTTGGATTTGGCGGACGCAGTGCTGAAAGTTGTAAAAGCTGCCGCCGTTCGCACGACCAACCCGATTTTAGAGTGTGTGAAAATGGTTGCTGAGGAAGAGAAGTTGACTCTGACTTGTACCGACCTAGAGTTGACTATTACCAAAGTTATTAGCGCCGATGTGAAAGTTCCTGGCGTTGCGGTAATTCCTGCGAAGTTTTTTGCAGATTTTGCTAGCAAAATTAGTAGCGAGCAAATTGAGTTTAACTTGCGTGACAAGACTTTGGACGTGAATTATGGCGACAATAACGCCTACTTCCAGTGCCAAGACGCAAAGGATTTTCCCGAGCCAAAAACCCTTGAGCAACCCGAATATGTGGAGATTCGCAGTGACAATTTCAAGGACCTTGTGACCAAAGCCAGCGTTGCGGTCGCTCAAGACGACAGCCGTCCGATGTTGCGTGGGATTTTGATTGAGGTGGAAAAGGACGAAATGCGTGGTGTGGCGCTCGATGGCGTCCGTATGGCGCTGATTCGCAAAAAAACCATCAGCCACAGTGCCGAATTCGGTATTGTTGTTAGCGCAAGATGTTTGCTGGAAATTATCCGCCTGCTTCCCGATTCGGACGAAGCTATCAAAATTTGTACGCAAAAAAATCACCTGCAAATCACTTTGGGCGACACGATTTTGATGACCAGACTTATGGGATTGCAGAGCGATTACGTTTCTTATCGCCAAATTTTGCCGAGCGACTTCACGACGACAATCAACATTAACCGCCGTCACTTGCTCGACACGATTGAGCGTGCGGGACTTTTGAGTCGTGTCGACAGGAATTTTACCGTAAAATTTGACATCAACGGCAAGGATATGATTATCCACAGCGAAAGTGAGCTAGGCAACATCACCGAGCATTTGCAAACCACCCACAGTGGCGCTGACCTGAATATCGAATTTAACGGTAGATTATACACCGACGCACTTCGTGTAATTAACGACGAATTTGTTCAAATCAAGTACGGCAGTGCGATTCACCCTTGTGTGATTACTCCGCAAGAGGGCGACGACTATCTTTACTTAGTTCTGCCAATGCACAAAATTTAATATAGAAAAGCCGTTTTTTGACGGCTTTTTTTGTAAATTGCTCCCAATCGTTTTACAAATCGCAAAAAATACGATAAAATATAACAAAAGCGAGGTAAATTATGACCGATTACGTTAGATTGTCGCACGAGGCATTACTTGATTTACAGCGGACAATTCAAGAAGCAAACAAGCAAACTCTCAATCACAAACTCGGCGAGCAGGAGCAAATTCTCAAGATTTTGAACAAGGCAGACGCAACCGAACTTTTGGGAGTCGTGTGCAAGAAACTTGACGAAAATAACACCGCTCTTCGAATTCTTGCCACACAAATTCACAAACTGCAAGAAACTCTCCAAGAGCAAACAACACTATTAAAATCTCTTGCTCCAACCCAACCCGAAGAAACTAATCAGCAGTAAAAAGGCGAGCAGTAAAACAAAAAGGCGCACCGCCTTTTTGTTTTTTCTGTATTATTTTGTATTTTTCAGTATTTTTCGGTATTTATTTGTATTTTTTTGAATTTTTCAGCATTTTTTGTGATTTTTTGTAGCAAATTGTATTTATTTGTATTTTTGTGTTCAATTTTGTACAAACTTGTACATTTTTGTATTTTTTTGTATTTTTTAGTATTTTTCAGTATTTTTTTATATATTTTTGTACAAAGCAGTAGTTTTCAGTATGTTTTTGTAAAAAGTTGTATTTTTTGGTATTTTTTTTGGTATTTTTTTGTTATTTTTTAGTCCAGTCAGCGAGATAAAAGACTTTGTAGGCACGATAAGTTTCGTAAATGTCCGCCTTGCTCGTAACTTCCCAAGGTGCGTGCATACTCAAAACGGGAACGCCCGCATCGATGACGTCCATTCCGTATTTCGCCATAATGTAAGCAATCGTTCCACCACCGCCCTCGTCAACTTTGCCCATTTCGGTCGCTTGAAAAACGACTTCATTTTTGTCCATAATGTCCCTAAGTTGTGCGATAAATTCAGGATTTGCGTCATTACTGCCCGATTTTCCGTGAGAACCCGTAAACTTATTGAAGCTCAAACCTTTCGAAAGGTGCGCATCGGTAAGCGGATTGAACGGCGCAGAGTGATTCGGGTCAACACCCGCCGTCACGTCACTTGACAACATTTTTGAGCGATTCAACGCCCGACGCAAAGCAAGTTCGCTATACTGCCCCGCCAAGTTCATAATCTCCGCCAAGCAATTCTCAAAATATTTGCTATGCATACCCGTAGCCCCAATACTGCCGATTTCCTCCTTGTCGACAAGCAGGCACATCGCCGAAAATTCAGGAGTTTCCGTCTCCAAAATCGCTTGCAAACCCGTATAAGCGCAAACCCTATCATCCTGCCCGTAGCCCATAATCATACTGCGGTCAAGCCCGAAATCTCTCGCAGGCCCAGCGGGTACAGCTTCAATTTCCGCCGAAAAGAAATCGCCCTCGTCAATGCCCCGACTTTTCAACAAATCCAAAACAAACGCCTTGAATTTGTCCTTTTTTTCGTCTTTTTTGGCAATATTTCCAGCAATTAGGTTCAAATCTTCGCCCTTAATGTCCTTTTTGTCGTCTTTTTCAAGGTGTGGCAAAAGGTCGGTAAACCCAACAACAACATCATCTTCGCCAAAAACCAAGTCAATTTTCGTGCCGTCTTTTTTGACAACCACCCCATGCAACGCAAGAGGAAGCGCTGTCCATTGGTACTTTTTAATCCCGCCGTAATAGTGGGTGTCGAGCATACAAAAAC
This sequence comes from Alistipes finegoldii, assembly GCA_963614045.1. Lineage (GTDB taxonomy): Bacteria > Bacillota > Clostridia > Christensenellales > UBA1242 > UBA7867. The sequence continues at coordinate 9,977 of CAVEBU010000023.1, forward strand.
CCTGGCTTTCGTACAGCGGTTGCGCCTTAAGGTCAACTCTCGGCGAATCGATGTGCGCCCCAACAATGTTAATTCCGCACTCAATCGGACGCTTGCCGACCACAAACAAAACCACCGCTTTGTCCATATTCACCGCATAAACCTTGTCGCCCTCACGCAACTTTTCGCCATTTTCAATCATCTCCGAAAGATTGCGGAAACCGTACTTTTTCGCCTCCGCCACCGCAAACTTCACGCACTCACGCTCAGTCTTGTGCTTACTCAAAAAGTCACGATACCCCAAGCAAAAATCTTCCACAGGTTTGCGAGCCTTTCCCGAGTATTTTTCCCAAATATTTGTTTCCATAAATTCGCCTCCAAATCAGTTTTGATAATTATACAATCATTTCCCAAATAAAGCAAACCTTTTTGCAAAATTTCTTAATTTCGCCCGCAAATTCCCTTTTTCTTCCGCAAAATCTCACAAATCGCCCGCAAATTTACTTCGTTTGTGTCCCCAAACTTCCGATACGCATAAAACTTCCGTTATCGGAAATAATTAATTCAACCTATTGACAAACTTCCGATAAAATGATATAATAAAAGGAATAGCAAAGGAGTGATTTATGAAATTTACATCAGTAAGAGAAATTGCGAAAAAATGGGGAATTTCCGATAGAATGGTTAGAAGTTATTGTGCGTACGGCAAAATTTCTGGCGCATTTTTGACTGGCAAAACGTGGAACATACCCATTAATGCAGTGAAACCTGAGAAAGAGAACGCAATAAAATTCGGCGAAAATAGTCTACTAAATATTTTAAAAGAACAGAAAAATAGTCAACTTTCGGGCGGAATTTATCACAAAACGCAAATCGAATTGACTTACAACTCCAATCATATTGAGGGCAATTCACTGACGCACGACCAAACGAGATTTATTTTTGAGACAAACACGCTAGGCAATCACAGAAAGCCCATAAAAATTGATGATGTCGTTGAAACTGCAAACCATTTTCGCTGTGTTGACTACATAATTGACAACGCAACGAAACCGCTGACCGAAGCAATGATAAAAAAACTGCACTTTATTCTGAAAAATGGCACGAGTGATAGCCGAAAAAGTTGGTTCAAGGTTGGCGAATACAAGAAATTTCCAAACGAAGTCGGAGACAATCAAACTTGTTTGCCCGAAAATGTCCACAAGGAAATGCAAACACTTTTAGCAACTTACAATTCAAGCACGCAAAAAACTTTTGAACAAATCTTGGAATTTCACAAAAATTTTGAGACGATTCACCCCTTTCAAGACGGAAACGGTCGAGTTGGCAGATTGATTTTGTTCAAAGAGTGCCTAAAAAATAATATTGTCCCGTTTATTATCGACGAGGAACACAAATTTTTCTATTATCGAGGACTTCAAAATTGGGATAGCGAAAAGGGATATTTAATAGATACTTGCTTGTCGTGTCAAGATAAATACAAAGCATGGCTAGATTATTTTAAGATTGAATATTAACGCAAAAAATACTAAAAATTCCCAAAAAATACAAAAAAATACAAAAAAAATACAAGAATTTATTTTTTTAATCTAAAAATCCTTGTATTTTTTATTTTTCACTATTTTTTAACTATTTTTATTCTTTATTTTGTGAAGCTTCTTTGTTTGGGTTAATTAGTCTTGACATCATTTGTTGCGCAAGCGACACATCAAACGAACTTCCACCAGTCGCATTTGAGTTAATAATATCGCCCGCAACCTCAACCGCATCAACATAACGAGCAGTCGTTTTTTTGTCTTTTGGGGTTTCGCCCGCCTCTTTTTTCTTCTCCTCTTTCACCTCAATCGGTTTAGTTACAGCAGTTTTCTTGTCTGGTGCGGAACTAATTTCAGCGCCCTCAACAGCATTTCGGTTCGCAACAATTTGCAAAAATTTCGTGTATGCGTCAGTCAAATCGCTATCAACGACCGTTTCGCCGTTCGGACACTCGTCATTTTTGAACATCAGCAAATATTTCGCATTATCAAAAAGCGGTTGCCCGTCAAGATTCAAGAGTTTCAGCCCGTCGCAGTCGTACTTACCCTCGCAAAAAGACTCCTTATCATCCTCGAATCCCACAATAATGTCGCCCCGCAAAAAAGTCGGATCCATACAGTGATCAAACTCGAACTCGCCCGTTTTCACAAAGTCGCCAGGACGATACAACGTCCCTTTTCCAAATTCGCAATCAGCAGTTTCGCCCTCAAAAATAGACCTGTTATCGTAAGTACGGCGGAATTTCCCCGAGCGGAAATTCAACTTTGTGTCAAAAACACCGTCGGCAAAATCGCCGTTTTGCGTGTCGGTTAAAGTTCCTTTGTAACCTTTCGCCGAATCATAATCGCCCGCAAAAACTTTACCAGTGCCAAGAGCGTTTATCATATAAGTTTTGCCAAATTCGTGGTGATACCCCTCACTAAATATGCCTTTTTGATTGAAAATATACCCGTCTTTTTCGTCCGTTTTGTAGAAATTCCCTGAGTAAATTTTCTTAATAGCCATATTTTTCGCAATCGCAGGCAGTTTGTACCCCTCTAAACGTTGGTCGTTCGACAAAAGTTCGCCCACAAAATACGAACCGTCCGCAGTTTGATGACGAACTTCACCGCTGATATGCTCAGGACTTTGTGTAAGACTCGCCGATTCAATCACGCCGAATTTGTTGTAAGTCACGTTGACCCCCGCATCAAAAACACCGTCAGCGTAAAAGTCCTTTTTGGCGTACGTGCCGTGAACAATATTTGCGTATTTGATTGTGCTGTTCGGCAATCGAGTGATTTTTGCACCGTCAAAAACAAATTTCACGCTTTCTTTGTCAGATTTCGCCTCAAATTCGCCATTTTGGAACACTAAATTCTTGTCAAAAACGCCATTTAACGCAATCGAGTGATTTTTTACATGCATTTCGCCCGAATAATTAGGTGCGCCACTGCCGTCTTTCGAAGCAATTTTCGTACCGCTAAAAGACCCGCTCTCAGTGTTGAGCTTGATTTTTCCGCCCGTACGCATATTCAAACCGACAACGCAACTGATATTCGGCCGAACATCCATAGCGCCGAACATTTCGCTAATTTTCGTGTTCGCCGAATGCTCCGCCTTTCTCGTAAAGTCAAATACCCCGTCGCAAACAAGACTAATTTTTTCCGAAGAGTTGTTAAGCGAGTAAATTCCCGTAATTTTTGTGCTGTTCGTGTCCAAATTGCGTTTGTATTTGCCCGAAATCTCGACTTTTTGTTGCGCAAAATCTTGAATAACCAAATGACAGTCACCCTCAACGCAAGTCAGTTGCGGAAGTTTCCCGTTTTGACTGAGTATATTGCGATTAATTCCGTCGCACTCAAAAAAGCCCGAAATCTCGCTGTTGTTCTTAAAAATCTGCTTGCCAACCAAACGACTTTTCTGTGTTTTGGGGTCAATTTTGTGCATTACAACAAACGAATCGCCGTAAACCTCGTCCGCAACCCGCATATTCGTAATCAAAAAATTCTTGGTTTCGGGGTCGATTTTGCCCTCGATAAAACTGCCGTTTTGATTCTTAAATTCGAGCCTTGCGTCACCGCCACCCAGCCAAGTAAAGTTGTCGAAACTGCCCCAACAGGTCACAAATTCCGTCTCCGCCTTGCCGTTTACAAAGCTTCCGTTCTTAAACTGCCCTTTTAAAGTAACTTTTTTGTCCGTCGTCACAAATTCACCGAACCCCTCAGGGATAGGAAATAACAGCCCAGTAAAAGCGTCCCCCGTATAAACTCCCCTTGTCTTGCCGATTTTGACTGAAGTCTTAAAAAAGTCTTTAATTTCTGCCATAATATCACTTTCCTTTCATTTTCCTATATTATATTCCAAACTCGCCATTTTGTCAATACAATCAGCGAAAAATTATAAAAATAGATTCTTATCAAAATTAAATTCATTGTTTTTTCAATAATTTATTGTGAAATTGTCAAATAATCTAGCTTTTCCACGCAGTTATTGAAAATTTGTGGGCTTTTGACCACTTTTTTTCAATAGCGGAGCGAATTTTGGTAAAAAGAACCCCCCTTTCAGATATACAAAAGAAAGGGGGGAGATCCATATTACATCGTATCCAATCGAGCAGTGGATACTAAGTTTTTAATTTATTCGGCGCAGAACCTTAACTGCGCCACCGACTAATTTTGCAATTCTAGTTCGGTGTATCTCCACAACGCAACTCGGTTGCGTGGGTCATTTGCGAATTTGCTCGGCTCGGCAGGTTTCTTGTTTTGGTACAAAACCACATTTCTAGGCAACCGCTCCGCAAGGCACAAATACATCGCAGTTTCGATACCTTGCTGAATAGTTTTGCCGTTGTTTTTGCGGAATTTTCCCCAAAACGCTTTCCAGCCCTTTGCGTTTTTGGTACGCAAATCGGTCGCAACTCTGCCAGGGTTAACACAATAAGCACGCAAATCGTCCCGCCCGGCATACTTGTGATCATATTCCAAAGCGAACATTAAGTCCGCAAGCTTGGTTTGGTTGTAAATATTGTTGTTAGATTTCGGGGTCAGCGCACGAACGTTTTGCCAATCGATTTTGGTCTTGCTCGAAGCGTCGTTTGTTACGGTAATCACTCTCGCATCACGGCTTGCGTCGAGTAGCGGTTGCAGTTCTTTCGTCAGCAAAAACGCCGAAAGGTAGTTCGTCGCCCACATAATTTCGTGATTTTCGTACGTCACTTTGTGGATATTCGTCTGCATACCCGCATTATGAATAATAACGTCGATGGCGTCACGATTGATTTCAAAAAGTTTTTGCTTAATCTCGTCAGCAAGAATTCGCACCTGCCCCATCAAACTCAAATCAGCGACAAAAAAGTACAATTTCGCCTCAGGACATTCCGCCAAAATCTCGTTGCGTGCGTCACGACAAGCACTCGGACGACGCCCAACCGCAAAGACAATTTGCCCTAATTTTGCCAGATTTTTCGCCATACCAAGCCCCAAACCACTTGTAGCGCCCGTCACAACAACGACTTTTTGCTTGCTCGTGTTCTTCGTTTTGAACAAAGGCTGTTTCGTGGTCTCGCCGAACGTCGCAACAGGACTGTGCGGGCGGGAAATATTAAGCTCTTGCTTCTTGATAACAGGCTCAAAAACCTCCTCAAAAGCTTGAACTTGCTGACTGCGGAGCAAAATCGGCTCAGATTTCAGGTGTTTTGCAGGAATCGGCTTGCATTTTTTCGCAATTTTTGGCGTTTTTACGTCGTGAATACTGCGTTTTTCCAACGGCTCAACCGCCTCCGTATTTTCCACCAATTCATCGGCAACGACCTCATCATCGTACGACTTCATGTCGACAAACATATCATCGTCGTCGAACAACTCACCCGCTTCATCAAAATCGGTGTGAACAACCCGCACAACCTCAGTATCGTCGTCAATTTGCGTACTGCGTGACGAACCAAAATCCGCCGTCGCACTCAAATCAGCAACGATTTTTTCGTCAAAATCTGCCTCGTTCTTGCGAATTTGCTCGCCGTTCTGCTCGCTCAAATTTTTACGAGGTCGCCCACGAGGTCGCTTTTCCTTGTTCGCTTCCGCCTCGCTCGTTTGTTTGCGAGGTCGCCCACGAGGTCGCTTTTCTCTCGGCTCCAAATCTTTAGGATACTTGCGAGGTCGCCCACGCACCTTTTTGATTTCTTCTTCCATAATTTCCCCTATTTGTTTTTTATCAGCTTCCACTATTTACACTACTTTTAGCAGCCGCATCTACGATATCTTGAATTGACATCGCCTTAAATTCTTCACTATAACCATTGTCTGTTATAATTCCCGCCGTAATCAACGAACCAACCGTAATTGAATCGATAAGTTGAAGATCCTTAATCGTGCCAATCGTTAAATCGTCGTAGTTTGCTATCAAAGTGAATATTTTTGGCTTACTGTCTCCCGAACCAGCGACGGTGCTAAGTTTAACATTTTCAACACCCTCAAAAGCCTCGCTCACAAGCATAGTACCACGACCCTCCGTAGTACCAGGTGTCGTAATTGTCATATCATACATTTCTTTCAAAATATCCGAATCCAATTCATCATAAGCACCAAAAACATCTTCGAGTGTCAGACTATCAATCACGCCTTGAATTGCTTTCTTCGGGTCAGCTTTAGTCGTACCATCGCCCAAAAGTTCCACCATACTCAAGCCCGCCATTTTGTTCAAAATTCCGCCAGCATTAGTCGTGTCAATTTCAAGGAATTCGCCTAAAGTCACCGCAGTTCCGCCCGATTTTGTGGTCAGCGCTTTTTTCAACGCACTAACAGCATTATCTCCCATCAGGTCGCCCAAGCTAACATTTTTCAGCAAACTAACAAATCCCGTCGTTTCAGTGATATTCATCATATCGCCCAAAGTTTTTGTGCTAATTGCGTCCGTTATCGCCGAACTTCCATTAGTAAACAGTTGGCTAACCGTCACTTTGTCCATAACCGCAGTAATAATTGCGTTTTCGTTCTCCACCGTAACATTGAGCAGTTGCCGTAAAGTTTTTGTGTTCTTTTTGTCCTTAAGCGCCGAAGTTATCGCTTCAGCAGGTTTATCGAGCAAGTCTTGAATCGTCACATTTTTGATTATCCCAAAAATTCCGTCGTCGTTGCCACTACCAATCAAGTCGCCCAAAGTCCCGAATTTGCTAAGCAAAGTATCCACTGCATTGTCGCTTTCGATGACTTCCCTAATTGTCAGCTCACCAATTTGCGCAATCGGGCCAACCAAATCATTTCCGCCAAGCAAATTTTGTAGGCTGATTTTGTCAAGTTCGGTCTTGTAATTGCCCGCCGTCACACCCTTAATCACATCAACATAACCACCGTAACTCTCCCAGTCAATCGCACTCGCTTTAGTTATTGGGTCGGTTGTCGCTTGCTCAAAAGTCGTGCTTGTAGGAATTTGATACGTTGTGAAAAATTCCTCAACTGTCACATCGGTGTTTGAATATTGCGTTTGAAGTTTTGCAAGGTCGGTTGCGTTAAAAATTTGGTTAAGTTTCAAATTCAAAATCGCTTCTCGAACGTCAGCAAGCTTTAAATTTCTCGCCAAATTCTTGTATTGCTGTTTCGCAAAGTATTTATTGACCGCCGTTTCATCGCCTGAAACAACAGTTTCAAGCTCCACAAATTCGCCCAAGCTTACCGACTTAATATAATTGCCGAATTCGTTTAAAGTCGTCGCTTTAAATTCCTCAGTTTGCAAGAAATCATACCCAGTAAGGTCAACCCAATCAAGCAAAATTGCGCCAGTAATTTTGGTTTTTAGCGTGTCGGTCGAAATGTCTTTAATTTTTAACCCACGCAAGCCCGCATAGATGTCCACTTCGGTTTCGCTTTCAGGCTTTGGCATTAATTTCGACCCTGTTGCGTCCAAAGCTGTTTGAACGGTCAAATTTTCACTGCCGAAATATTTAGGCAAAAGGTCGAGCGTCTGCGTAATCGTCAACTCGCTCAAAGTCTTGTAATTCGGCTCGGTTTCTGTGCCGATATTGTAGAAAGCGTCCTTTGTCGCAGGGTAATCCAAGTCGTCCAAAATCGTCGTCCCCGCAGTTTTTGTAATCTGCTCAACGGTCACATGGTCATAGAGTTTCGGCAAAACAACATCGACAAAAGCGCTCAAGTTGTTCGCAATATCTTGCACCCGAAATTCCTTGACTTTTTTTGTTTCGCCAAGGAAAGTCACCGTCTCATCGTAAGTTTCGACAAGGCTAATTTCCGTTCCTGGAATCGTTTTTGGCAAATCTATCTTGAATTCAGTGTTCAACGTCTCGAGCGACGCATTTACAAGCTTGTCTTTCTTTGCAATCAGGTCTTTCAGCGCCATTTTTTTGATATCGCCCTCAATCGGAATCGTGACGCCAATCAGATTTTCAACCGTTTTAATGCTCACGTTGTAGTACATATATAAGCCCGTCCCGACCACCACAACAAGCATTAGAACGAACGCAAAAACAAACCCAAGCACAAACGTCCCGCACCCGCCACGCTTTTTGGTTTTGACAGTAATAGTTGGCGAAGCCGTGTCATCCGCTTTCACCATTATTTCCCTTTGCGCTTTGCTCTTTTTCGACATCGCAAACCTCTCCCAAAAATCTTATTTAATTAATTATATAATAATTGTGTACCAAAATCAACTAATTTATCGAAATTTTTTGTATTTTTTGCCGATTTTTTGAATTTTTTCCGAATTTTCTCGAATTTTCTTTATTTTTCCGATTTTTTTATATTTTTTATGATTTTTTTTGCGATTTTTATTTGCGATAATTATTTACGATTTTTTGCCGATTTTTTGCTTTATTTTTTAACCCCCAAAATCCGTCAATTTGGGACACAATTTGCGTAGCTTTCTAACTCGGAAAATGCGATTGTTTAATTCGCTAAAAGCACGCAAGACGAGGAGCATGCCAAAAATTTTGAGGGCGCATATATATTAATATGTAACCGAAAAATTTATTGGCTCGTGACGACGTATTGCGTAGCTTTCCAACTCGGAAAATGTGACTGTTTAATTCATTATAAGCACGCAAGACGAGGAGCATGCCAAAAATTTTGAGGGCGCATATATATTAATA
>CAVEBU010000024.1:0-18090 GCA_963614045.1 Alistipes finegoldii
TTTTACCAAAAATTTTACGAAATTCCCTCAATTTTTTACGAAATCCACCAAATTTCGCTTGGTTTATCAAGTTTAGTAGAAATTTGTAATTTTTTGCTATTAAAATGATAGAGAATAAACCTTGCAAAGCGGTGTAGTTTTTGTTTAATGTTTGCTATTTTGTTATTCTAAAGCGAAAAACCTTGATTTTTTGAGATTTTTGTGATAAAATTGAATTTACGAGGTGAGAAGATGAAAAATGTTTTGATAGGAATTGCGTGGACATACGCAAATAGTGATATTCATTTGGGGCATATTGCGGCATATATGCCAGGCGATGTGTTGGCACGTTTTCACAGAGCGAAAGGAAATCGTGTTTTAATGGTGAGCGGTACGGATTGTCATGGGACGCCGACGACTGAGAGGGCGATTCGTGAGGGGCGGACTCCTCGTGAAATTGTGGAGCAGTATCACAATCAGTATGTGGAAGTGTTTGATAAACTTGGGATGAGTTACGACTACTACACGATGACAGCGAGTGATTATCACTGCAAGAAAGTTCAAGAGATGATTCTGCGATTAAAGGATAACGGCTACATTTATCCCAAGACCGAGCCGGCTAGTTTTTGTCCGAAGTGCAACAAGTTCATTTATGATCGTGAAGTGGAAGTTATTTGTCCAAAATGCGGTGCGGTAAGTAAGGGTGACCAGTGTGGCAGTTGCGACTATGTTTTTCAAGCGCAAGACCTTCTCAAAGGCAAGTGCCGTATATGTGGTAGCGAAACCGAAGTGCGAGAAAACACGAACCTTTATTTTGCGTTGTCTCAATTTAACGAACCCTTGAGAAAGCATTTTGAGAATTGCAAGCAATATTGGAGAAAAAACACTGTCAACGAAACGGCAAAATTTCTCGACGAGGGGCTAGTTGATAGGGCGGTTACAAGGGACTTAAACTGGGGTGTACCTGTTCCTTTGGCTGGGTATGATGACAAGCGCATTTATGTTTGGATTGAGGCTGTTTGGGGATATGTTACCGCAGCGCAAGCGTGTTGTGAAGAATTGGGACTTGATTGGACTGATTTTTGGTTTAAAAAAGACGGGCAAGAAAATCTCGTCTATATGTGCCACGGCAAAGACAATATTGTTTTTCACTCAATCATTTTCCCTGCGCTACTTATGGCGACGAAACAGCCATATCTTATGCCTGAACATTGTGTGAGTTCGGAATTCCTGAACATCAACGGCGAAAAAATTAGTAAAAGTAAGGGCAACGGTTGGCCTATGCTTGAAATGTTAAACAAATTTGATGCGGACAGTCTAAGGTACTTTTGTATCGCAAACGGACCCGAAAAGCGTGATTCTAACTTCACTTTTGAGGAATATCACGCACTGCACAATAGCGACATTGTAAACAAATTTGGTAATTTTGTAAATCGTACCTTAAACTATAAAGGATTGGACGGATATTTGCCAAAAGGTGAAATGGACGCCGAAATTAAGGCGGAAATTGATAGAGCTTACGAGACTTGCGAGGCTGAAATTATGAAAAACAACTTTAGAGATGCGCTAGAAAAAGTAATGAATTTGGTGGAAGTAGCAAACAAATACTATGACACAAAACAACCTTGGGTGTTATTTAAGTCGGAGGACAAGACAGAATTCAATAATTGTATATTTACTTGTGTGCAAATTATTGCGAATTTGTCGAATCTATTTGAACCATTTATGCCATTTAGCGCAAAGAAGTTGCGTGATTATTTGAAGTTAAATGACAAGCCTGTATGGAAATATCTTGAAGCGGAAGTTGATCGTAATTTTGGTAAATTCGAACCGCTGTTTATTAGACTGACTGAGAAAGACGTGTTATAAAAAGATAATGGAGTAAATTTGCTCCATTTTTCTTTTTGTAAATATTTTAATGTGCTGAAAATAATTTTTTAAGCCAAAGAAAAAACCAACCAAAAAGGTTGATTAATTTGATATAAAAGATAATTAGTTTGCTGTTTTGCTTGGGGTGGTAGCAACTACAGTGTCTTTAGTTTTGTCAAACACGAATAATTTTTGATAAAAGAATTCGCTCACAAAATTAATAAGCATTGTGCCAATTAATACAGCATACTCGTTACAGCCTATGTCTGTAAGATTTTGACCTAACATTGTGGAAAGTGGGGTGAAAATTAAGTAGTACAGCACAACAAGACAAAAAGCTCGAGGGATATTGTTGGTAGATTTAAAGGTGACTTTGCGGTTAAATGTGAAATTAAACGTTATAGATAGCAGTAGCGAAATTAGATAAGCTGGCCAATATGGAAGTTGGCATAGTTCGTTTAGCAAGGTGAACGAGCCGATTTGGATAATTGCTGCGCCAGCCGAGAAACAAGTGAAGAAAAACGCTTGCTTTAAAATTCGTGGAAGCGATTTTTTTGTCTTTTGCGGAGAAGTTTCGCTCTCGTGATTATTTGTGGCGATTCTGCCGTCAGCATTCTCTAAATTTGTTGTTTTTTCCATTGAGTTAAATTCCTTTATTTGTTGGTTTTATCACCATAGATAATTAATGGTACTCGCATTTCAGGTAGAGTTAGCCCACCATGTATGCCTTTTGGTTCGTGTGGGGGAGCGCCGTAAATCGTTGAATATACAAGCGAGCAATCATCTGTTGCGCACATGAGATAATCGCCGAGTAAATTGTCTAAATGGTCATGAGCAATTCCGTCGCCCAAAAGATTTGTCTTAAGCACATCGTTTTTGCTAAAAAGCAAGAATTTATCGCTAAAGTACTTCTTGTAGAGTTTCTCAAACTCGTTTTTGCGGTGAGGTTTTACAAAAAAGCTCATAGCTCTTGTGCAACCTGTTGGCATCATGTACAGGGTTTCTACAAAATCGGGATAATTTGTAATGTCTCGCACTTCGCCGTTGATAATTTGTCCATGGTCGGCGGTAATCAAAAATAGGGTATTTGGACACTTTTGACACAAATCTTCCACTTGGTAATTTAGGTCGTTAAGTAACTTGCTAACCTCGGGCGAATTGTACCCGAATTTGTGCATTTCGCTGTCGGGCGAGTCCAAATATCCGTAAATTAGACGTTTGCCGTCAAGGTTGCACAGGGTTGTTATGTATTCTGCCATATCGGTCATATTGTTGCAAGTGACTTGAGAAGTGCTGAAATTATCCCGAGCGTTTGCGGGGCAGACTGTGTATACGTGCAGATCAGGGTTTCGCTCGCTTGTTTGGTCAAGGAAGCTTAAATATGGAATTTCATAATGTGCAACATCTTCTTTGGGCGATTTTTTCCTACTAAAAGCGTCCGTATTTGTATAGACATTTATAGTTTGGCCTAAATTTTTAAAATACAAAAAGTGACCCCACCAAGCATGTTCTTTGGGGGTAAGGCCTGTTTTTATACTGACGGTGGCGGGGACGGTGCTACTAGGAAACACGGCGCTTAATTCTTGTGCGAAATTTCTCCGTAAAAAACTATTTGCAGGTAAAATTTCCTGCAAAATAGTTTGTCCCATACCATCCAACAATAGAACAACCACATTTTTATATCCTTTTGCCAATTCCTTGTCAACGATATTTAATGTCTTGTGCTTTGGTGTAATCCCAAAATGTGCTTGAATAGAAGAAGTGAGATTTACACAGCAGTTATCATAGTCTGGTAATTGTATACGCATTAATTCTCCTCATTTGGCGAAGTGACAGTGTCAGGCTGTCTTGCGAGTGCAATTTCAATAAGTTGCGGGTCAAAGCCAGCCTCCGCATAAGCTTCTTTTAATTTGTTGAGATATTCTTTACTAGGTTTTCCGTAATTTAACTTTTGTTTGGTTACATAAATTTCACCACGCAAACGCATTTTACCTACGTGCGCTACAACTGTTTTGCGCTCATAAAGGTAAGGAAATGATTCAAAATTTGTAAGAGTGTAACGCATTTCTTTGGGGAAATCCCAAATTGCTACAGGTAATTTTTCTCCCCGCTTTTTAACAGCGATTGCGATGGCGTGACCATTAAAACCCACAAATTCAAGAGCATAGTTTTTTACATAGCCATAACTAATAATTTTTGCCTCAGGGAAGCTCTTTGCTAATTCATCAGTTTTGATATTTGTGCCGTACGCTATAAAATATTTTTGCATCAAAAAATCCTCCTTGGTTGGTTAAAATCAAAAGTTAATTAAAACCAATCTACATCTATTATAACTATTTTTGCTAAAAAAGTAAAATAAAAATCACCTATTTGAGTGATTTTTATCAATTATAGGACGATTCTAGCATCTACAACACAAATTTCGCCATTTTTGTCAATCATAATTGGGTTGGCGTCTAGTTCACTAATTAGAGGAAAATCGGTCACAAGTTTGCTAAGACGCAATAAGCAATTGGCGAGCTTGTCTTTGTCTGCAGGGGCGTTTCCACGCAAAGCACCCAAAATATTTTTTGCTTTCGTGCTGTCAATCAACTTATATGCATCTAGTGGCATAAGTGGGCAAGGACGGAAAGCGATTTCTTTTAACGCTTCTACAAAAATCCCACCCAAGCCAAACATCATTTGGTGTGTGCCGTTCTTGTTTACAATTCCAGCAACAAGCTCTCTACTTGCTCCGCTAATTTGTTGCATCACCACAATTCCGTCTAGCGTGTCGACAATTTTGGCGTCATAAAGTCGGTCAATTAAACGCTCCCATTGTATAGTAAGCTCTTCTTCAGATTTGATATTTGTTACAACTCCGCCAACGTCAGATTTGTGTGTTACAGTTTTACTTGACATCTTTAGCACAACAGGATAGCCAATTTCGTTGGCAAAGCGCTTTGCTTCTTCTACGCTTTGCGCACATCTAAATTTTGGCACAGGTAAACCGTAGAGGGCGAAAATCTGTAGACTTTGTAGAGTTGTGAGTTGTTTTAGCCCTTCCGATTTTGCTTGAGCAATAATCTCGCTGGTTGCTTCTTGATTGACTTTTAATGTAGCAGGTTTTTGGGTTTTGATTTCGTCTAAGTAGCGCTTGCGTTCCACAAGTCTTGATAGCCCTAGCATCGCATTTGCGATTGAGTCAAAAGTTGGAATCGTGCAGTTTGGCAACGCTTCAGATAATTCCTTGTCAAAATTTGTGGTCGTAAGTAGCATAGCCACAATCGGTTTTTCTGGGTGCTGTTGCTTTAATTTCTCTAACGCTTGCATAATGCGAATATCGTTTTTACCTGTAATATATAGATAAATTACAAAAAGCATATCGACTTCTTTTGCGTTAAGTAAGATTTCCGCACTTTTTTCGTATTGCTCGGCTGTTGCGCTCGCAACTACATCAACAGGGTTATTTACGCTAGCGGAAGGGGAGAGGACACTACGAAGCTTTGCTTTGGTTTCGTCCGTTAGGTTGGTTAAATTTACGCCAAAATCACTTGCTGAATCGGTAGCCATAATTCCAGGACCGCCAGCATTAGTAATTATCGCCAAATTTTCGCCTTTTGGCACAGGGCATTTGCTTAAGACTTGCGCAGTGCTAAATAAGTCACGCAAATCAATCTCACGCACAACACCGCAACTAGCAAACAATCCGTTTACTGTTGTGTCATCGCCCGCCAAACTTCCTGTATGCGAAACGGACGCTTTTGCGCCACGAACGGACCTGCCTGACTTGATGACCAAAATTGGTTTTTTAAGTGAAATTCTCGACGCAACTTCTCTAAATTCGCTTTCGCAAGGAATTGATTCAAGATACATAAGAATAACTTTAATCTCGTCGTCGTTTTCCCATGCACGCATAACATCAATGCTATTAACTTGACACTGATTGCCGAGTGAAATCATTTGCGCAAGACCAATTTTTAGACTAGGGAGCATATTGATAATACCGCTAGCAAGCGCCCCTGATTGAGTCGCAAAACCTATACTGCCCGCTATAGGTTGTAGTGGTGCAAAGCATGTATTTAGACGAAACTTGCTATCTGTATTGATAATTCCTAGACAGTTTGGACCAACGACAACCATATCCGTACTGTCAGCATATTCTCTGATTTCTTGCTCCAAAATTTTCCCTGCGTCGCCCGTTTCTTTAAAACCACTTGAAATAATTACGACATTTTTGCAACCCGCCGAATTGCATTCTTTTATTACGCCCAAAACGGCAGGGGCCGGCACAGCGATTATTGCTGTATCAATAATAAACGGCACTGCGCTAATGTTTGGATAGCATGGTACTCTACAAATCTCGTCTGATTTTGGGTTAATAGCGACAAGTTTGCCCGTAAATCGTGCTTCTGTTGCTCTTAAAATTAGCTCGTTACCAACACTGCCCGGCTTGGCGCTTGCTCCAATTATTGCCACTGAGCTTGGGTGCATTAATTTAAATAAATCTCTATTCATTTTTCCTCCTAAATATTGTAAGTAATTTTAATTATACCCCAAATTAACGATTTAGTCTATTAAAATGATTGCAAAAATTACATTTTTTTGATAAAATGCAAGTGTGGTGAATATGGAAATTATAAAGATAGACGGTGAATTGGCAACTTGTGGGCTACGCAGTAATAGTTTTCTGCTTGTAAGCGGGAATTTTTGTTGTGTGATTGACCCAAGTTTTGAGCGAAGTGAAGTTGAAAAAATACTTCAAAGTAAAATGGGTAAAAATATTGAAATTAATGCGGTCATCCTGACGCATTGCCATGCTGACCATTGCGTCGCATTAAATACTTACACTAACATAAGAATTTATTTAACCAAAGCAACCGAAACGGGCTTGTTTGACGAAAAAATAAACCTTGCGCCACAGATTTTGGGTAAAGAGTTAAATTTGGGGGATATTAAAGATAACTTTAAAATCATAAAAGACGGCGATGAAATTAAATTGTTTCCTAATTATACTTTTTGGATAAAATCTACGCCAGGACATACTTGGGATAGCGTTTGTATATATAATGATAAGGATATTTTTGTGGGCGATTTGATTTTTGCAAACGGTGGTATCGGGCGAATCGATTTGCCAACAGGGAGTGCGGAGAAAATTCGAGAAAGCCTCCGCTGGATCAAGAGTTTGGATGCTAACTTGCGTGTTCATTCGGGACATAACGAAGATTTTATTTTAGGCGAGTGGGACCGTTAGCAAATTGTACACGCAAAGCACGATATTATCGCAGATAAAATATTGCATACAAGAGCCACAGGAATCGCATAGAGTAGCCGTTTTGCATTAACTTTGCTAATGTATATCGTTGCGACATAAAAAATCGTTTCGCTACTTCCCATAATTACACTTGCACATCGACCGACATAGCTATCTGCTCCATACGTAGAGAAAATATTTTCAAGAATCGCAAGGCTACCGCTTCCACTAAACGGGCGAATTATCATAAGTTCGGTAAGTTCGCTAGGGATATTGATTGCGTTCATAAGTGGGGAAAGTAGGTTAGCAAGCAAATTGGTTAGTCCGCTAATTTTGAAGAGCCCGATTGCTACGAAAATTGTTACCAAAAATGGCAGTAAGTCTACGCATAAAGTAATTGCACCTTTAGCGCCTTGTGCAAAAGTTGCATATGCGTTGACTTTCTTCTTCGCTGAGTAAATTAGTAGCAAAATTAACAAAATCGGCAAAATATACACACTGAAATTTATCATTTTTTGCGATACCTTTTTAGTTTTGCGCACGCTTTTACAAAAAGAATTGCAAGAATTGTAGATATTATGGTGGAAATTAATGTTGGTAAAATTATATCACTGCTACTACTGGAGCCGTATTGTTGACGCAGTCCAATAACAGTTGTGGGAAGAAGTTGAATGCTTGTTGCGTTTAAGACGATTAACATAATCATAGCTGTTGACGCAATATTTGCCCCACCGTTGAGTTTGTCTAGCCCCTCCATAGCCTTAAGTCCTGTCGGGGTGCAGGCGTTTCCTAGCCCCAAAATATTTGTGGAGAGATTCAGTGCCAAATATCGTTTTGTTACTGGGTCAGTTTTTCCAAAAAGCCAGTCTATAATCGGTTCTAGCAAACTTGCAATTTTATTGGAAAGACCTGTTGCGTCAACAAGAGCAATTATTCCTAGCCAAACGGCATAGATTCCAAGCAATTTGATAGTGAGTGTTACAGCATCACTACCTGCGTTCATAAGCGCATTTACGCAGTCTTCTGGATTGACAAAAAGTAGGGTGGCAATACTGCTCAGCACCATAAAAAACCAGATTTTTCTCATATAATATCGTATTAAAAAGCGGTAATTTTTATGAAAAAACTTTACTATTTGTACAAAAGTTGCTATAATTAGTTAAATTTGAAGGAGATTTTATGTTAATTGATACCCATTCCCATATTAATTCTGAAAAGCTAGCGGACATTTTGCCCGAAATCTTAGAGAATCTTAATTCGCAAGTTGTTAGGCGGGTTGTTTGTCCGAGTTATTCGTTTGAGAGTAGCGTTTCTTCACTTGGCCTTGCAAATAGCAATCCAAAAGTCTTTAGCGCTCTCGGGATTCATCCGGATAATTGTCTTGAATTTAATGCTGATTTTGAAAAGTTCTTGCGTGAAAATGCCAGCAAAGAAAAAGTCGTTGCAATCGGCGAAATCGGGCTTGATTATCACACGACTGAGGGAAATAAGCAAAAGCAATTTGAAGTTTTGAATAAGCAAATTGATATCGCTAGCGAATTTAATTTGCCTGTAATTTTTCATATTCGGGACGCTTTTGACGACTTTTTTGATTGGCTAGAGAGTAACAGGCACAGATTTGGTCGTGGTGTTGTGCATTGCTTTGAGGGGGATAGCAAGGTTGCTAGCAAGGTGCTTGGTTACGATTTGATGATTTCTATAACAGGGCTTGTGACATTTAAACCCCGCAGTGATATTCGAGAAGCTGTTGGGGTAATACCACTGAATCGGCTTATGGTGGAAACCGATGCGCCGTATCTTGCGCCCGAGCCGTTTAGAGGTAGGATAAACCGCCCTGAATATACGGAATTTGTAGCTCGCAAAATTGCTGAAATCAAGGGCGTTGATTTGGAAACTGTTGCGCAAATTACTACGCAAAATGCCTATGAATTTTTTGATAAAATGAGGATTTTTGATGAAAAACAATAAAGAAAAAGAGTTGCCAAATGAATTTCGTTTCAAGAAAAAATTCGGTCAAAACTTCCTAACTGACACAAATCTTTTGCGTGCGATTGCTGTTGTGGATGCGGGTGTGCGTGAAGGGGATATGGTGCTTGAAATAGGGGCGGGCGCAGGTGCTTTGACGACAGAATTAAGTAAGGCGTCGGGGCGTGGGGGCAAGGTCATAAGCGTTGAAATTGATAAGACTTTAAACGATTTTCTTGCGCAAAAATTTAGTGGTACTAATGTTGAATTTATGTTTGGTGATATTCTAAAAATTCCGCCTCAGCAAATTGCTGCAAAATTTGCAAATAAGCCGTTTAAAGTGGTTGCAAATCTCCCGTATTACATTTCTACACCGATTATTTTTTATTTGATTGAGAGCGGGCTAAAAATTGAGAGTATCACCGTAATGCTGCAAAAAGAATTGGTTGATAGAATTACTGCCAAACCAGGTGGCAAGGACTATGGTGCGATTACGGTAATTCTAGGGCTTTATGGTCAAGTTAAAAAGTGTCGTGATGTGCCTCGAAAGATGTTTACACCCGCACCGAACGTGGATAGTGCGATTTTGTCCATAGTGTTTCAAGATAGCGATTTGCAAATTTGTGAAATTTCTCGTGTGGTAAAGACGAGTTTTGCTATGCGCCGAAAGACTTTAGCAAACAATCTAATGGAGGGCTTTTCGTTAACTCGAGACGAAGTAAACGTAATTTTAAATAAAAGTGGTTTGCCACTTGATATACGAGCTGAAAAATTAGATGAAAAGCAGTTTGTGACTCTTACGCAAAATTTAAGCAATATTTTAAAATAGCCAAAAGACGCTGAAAATGTATCAAATCAGCGTTTTTTGTCAACTTTTTTCATCCTGTTTAATATATATTGTTTTAGTATTTTATAGGGGTGAGATATGATTACCAAAAATTTAATTGCGAATCAGTTGCTCGAATGTGGGCAGGCGGGGTTCAAGCAAATTCGTGGACTAATAACGCTTAATATCGGTGCAAAAACTATGGGCGAAATAAAAATTTTTAACGTGGGTGAACAATTTTTGCCGTTAAGTGCAGTGTTAAAAATAGGCAAGCAGAAATTCGTGTTAGAGGAAATTTCAACTCCGCAACACTACGAATTTAATTTGCCTGAAGTTGACCCGAATTCGCCGATTACAATGCTCTTGTGTGCCAAAATAAACGACAAATTTAGGGGAATTGCTCTTGCTGTAAGCCCAGACAGTGATAAAAATTATGCTGATTTGTTTGCGGAACTTAACTCCGCCGAACAAAACAAGGCGATTAACGAAGAAAAAACTGAGGACGGGCTTAAACAAAATGATTCTTTGGCGGAAGAAAATCCTACATCGCTTGCGTCAGTCGACGTTGAGGACAGAGATAATTCTATAGAAAATCCAAGTGACCCAGTAACGTCAACGGGCAATTTTTATTCGCTTATTCAACCACAGTTGGATGAACTTTTTGCGAAATTTCCGCACTTTTTGGAACTCGAGGACTTAGTTGCTAATACCGAATGGGTCAAGGTAAATTATTTGCAAAACGACAAACAACAGTACATTTTGGGTAAACTTTACGACGGGGAAACGGTAACTCATATCTGTTATGGAATTCCCGCCGATTCGCACGCAATCGCACCGCCTGATAGTCTTGCCGATTATTGTCAGTGGCTTCCGCTTGACACAAAAAACGTAGATGGTGCTGGGTATTGGGTTATGTATCAGTCAGCAGAGGACGGCACAAACTTACAGCTCTTTGATGATTAGCTCAAATTAAACTGCATTTTTGCCAAAGTGTCAATTAGCGTTGTTAATTTGTTGTTTTTCCAATTGAATTGCTGTGAATAAAATACAAAATTATGAATAAAAATAAAAGCCCGTTCGGGCTTTTTTGTTAAGTAAAAGTATTTTCTTTTAGTAATTCACCGCTGAATCGTTTGTCGCAGTTGTGGTAACATTTGAAGGTGTTATTTTAGTTGAAGCCGTGTTGTTGCGAATATTTGAGTTTGTGCTGTTTGCGGTGGTGTTAGTCGTTGGGGCTGAAGTCTGGTTAGAATTTGTGTAAGTCGTTGCGCTTGGATTTGTGGTATTAGTTGACGGACTTACGGTTGTATTTTTGTTATAAGTATTTGTCGTGTAAGTGTTAGAACCTGTGTTGTTTTGCGTTGAAGTGGTGTTGTTTGCTGTAACAAGATTGTCAGTTGTCGTGTCAGTTGTTTGTTGTTGCGTAGTCGAAGTGTCTTGTTCCGCAAAACTTTCAAAAATGCTATTTATCGCATTTAGAGCGTCGTTGGCACAATTAATGCAATGTTCACGACAAGTGAGGGTGTATTGCATATCAAGATAAACTGCGCTTAGGTCGGTTGCTTTGTTTTGATTGCTTTGTGCCAAAGCGATTTCGCCAGCACTGTGCATCAATTCAAATTCATTTTCGGTCAGTTTGTGAGTAATCTTGCGCAAAAGTCGTGAATACGAGTTAACTTGAGAAATTTGTGCTTCGCTAAGTGTAACTTCCTTGTTGATAACACGCTGGATATTTTCTCGTGCCAAAGTTAGATTTTCGTCCATTGTGGCATTAAGACTTGATAATTTGTTGTTTAGGTCGTCAATTTTGCCTTGAATTTCAGTGTAACCTGCGGAAGTGCTGTTTTGTGTGTCTGTTGAATCAACGTTTGTAGTAAAACTTTTTGTCGTGCGTGGGGTTGTGGTTGTACGATTTGCGTTAGCGGTTGTTCCGTCTGTGGTGGTCGTTTTTTGTGTAGTTGTGTTAAATGCTGAAGTTGTGCTTGGAGTGACAACGCCATTTTGAGTAGTGACCTTATCCGAAGCAAAGCCGTTTGTGTTATTTGACGCAAAAGTTGTGCTTGGGGTGGTGTTTGTTGTGTTTAATGTTGTTGTTCTAGGCGAGTTGCTTGTTCTAGGCGAAATGCCGTTATTTGTTGTGTTTGTGTTCGTAGCAGTTCTGCCGTTTTGAATTGTGCTAGAGTTAGCGCTATCAATCACATTTCTACCGCCGTTTTCACCATTTAAGTTGCTAATTCCGTTTGCGGTTCTGCCGACAACAGCACCATTATTGTTGTAAATTTTGCCGTCGACATTTGTGTTGGTGCTGTTTTTGTACGTGTCAATATTGTTGGTACGAATCATTGAATCAAGGTTGTTGTTACGTGGTTGCACAGTGGTTGAATTGTTGCGAGCTGAGTTTGTGCTATTTGGTAAAACACCGTTGTTTGCTTGACCGATACCATATGGGCTAGTGCCCTTGTTGTTTGTGGCGATATTGTTTTGCGTGTTAGTTGAAATCGATTTGTTTTGGTTGTTTGTCGTCGAATTTTCCGCTGTATCCAAATCATTATCCTTGTCCACTTCATTATTTAATGCAGTTTTTTGGTTCGTAGTATCCAGTTCAGATTGTGCGCTGTTTGTAGTGTTTGCAGGAGTAATTGCGTAGTCGTTGTTGATTTTGTTAAGGGTCATACCGTTATCAAATAATAGACTGCTACTGCAATATTCTATGTCCAAATCATTTGCGTTAGCGTGTAATTTGTCAAGCTCCTGTCTTAGTGTAGTTTGTTCATCGCTAGCTAAAGTTCCACAAATTCCGAAAGTGGATGCTAGCGCTAGTGTTAGCGAAAGTGCTAGTATTTTTTTCATAAATTCACCTCTAAAAAAATTTTTTACGAGGCTAGTTTGTGTGAAAAATCTTAAAATATTTATAATTTTTAAAAAATTTTTGATTAAATTTTGATATTTTGGCAAAATTCATTTGCAGGAGTAAATAAAAAATGAATCAAGCGGATAGAAATGCAAAATATAATGCATATGTAAGTGCGAAAATGCCAAAAACTAAAGCGTGGCCGTCTCTTTTTCACTCGTTTTGGGTCGGCGGATTGATTTGTTGCTTTGGCGAATTCATCAAAGATATGTGTTTGTATATTTTCCCTTATATGTCCTCAAGTGAGGCGGGGTCGTGGGCGCTAATGATAATAATTGTTATTGCTGCACTACTTACAGGCTTTGGAATCTATGACAAAATCGGAGCGTATGCAGGAGCGGGGAGTATCGTGCCGATAACAGGATTTAGTAATTCAATCGCAAGTTCGGCGCTAGAATTTAAGCGGGAAGGAATGGTCTTTGGGCTAATGGCAAAAATGTTTGTAATAGCAGGCCCTGTGATTGTTAGTGGAGTTGTTGCTTCTATAATTGTGGGGCTTATATATTATATATTTTAAAATTAAAATTCTTCAGTTCAGTAAAAAAAGGACAAGCAATGAATTAAACAAAGTTCAATTTAGTTGCTGTGTCCTTTTTTGATTAAATTATGAAATTTTGTAAAATTTATTATCAATCAGCAAGTTTTTTAAGTTTTTCACGCAAATTTAGACTATCTTGCTTTGCTTTTTGTAGTAGCGCATCAGCTTGGTGAGGATTTTTCTTGTAAAGGTTAGCGAATCGACGTTGCTTTTTAGCAAATTCGATATAATCTAAAGTTGGTTCTGGACTGTCAAGCACAAGTTTATGAGTGCTTGGGTTATACCTAAACAAATGCCAATATCCCGACTGCACCGCTTCACGCATAACTTGCATACCTTGTGACATATCAATACCATGGTTTATGCAAGTTGAGTAAGCAATTACGATTGATACGCCGTTATATTCCTGCGCCTCTTTGATAGCTGTTAGTGCTTGAGCCATATTTGCGCCCATCGAAATTTGCGCCACGTAGACATCGGGGTAACTCATCGCCATTAGTCCCAAATTCTTCTTGCTAGTAGTTTTACCACCGTCAGCGAATTTTGCCACAGCACCCGCAGGAGTAGCCTTACTTGCTTGTCCGCCAGTGTTTGAGTAAACTTGACTATCAAGCACCAAAATATTCACATTTTTTCCACTTGCAAGCACGTGGTCAAGTCCACCATAGCCGATATCGTAAGCCCAACCATCACCACCAAAAATCCAAACGGTTTTTTTGTTCAAGTCATTTTCTTTGCTTAAAATTTGCCTGATTTTATCCGTTACAGTTTTGTCGATTTTACCAGATACCAAAATATCTTGTAGAATATTGCAAATTTCGTCACTAAGTTTCTTGCTTTCGTCAAGGTCGTTAGCTTTTTGCCACTCTATTACTTTAGGAGCAATTTCGGGAATTAGGGAAGCGAGTTCGTTTAGTTCGTTGGCGATAGTTTCGTAGTTATTGTCAAGAGCTAATCTCATACCAAGCCCAAATTCAGCGTTATCTTCAAACAAACTATTTGCCCACGCAGGACCATGACCCGCCGAATTGCGAGAATATGGACAGCTTGGATAACTTCCGCCATAAATACTACTGCAACCTGTTGCGTTTGCGATAATCATCTTGTCACCGAATAGTTGGGTCACGAGTTTAATGTAGGGTGTTTCACCACAGCCCGCACACGCTCCACTAAATTGGAATAGAGTAGGTGCGAATTGACTTCCTTTGACATTAAATTTGTTGTAGTCTGCAGGGTTGTTTTCGTGATGGCTAGCAAACTCGTAGTTTTCCCGCTGTGCTAAGATTTGTTCATCGCCGTTTTGCATAACGAGAGCTTTTTCTCTAGCTGGGCAGACATTGACACAACTTCCGCAACCCGTACAGTCAAGAGGACTGATTTGGATACGGAATTTCTTGTTTTGATAGCCCGTCGCAGTGATACACTCAAAATCATCAGGGGTTTTTGTATCCGAATCAATAAGTACGGGTTTAATCGCACCATGCGGGCATACAAAACTACACATATTACACTGAATACAGTTTTGCTTTTGCCAACAAGGGATATTTGTAGCGATTCCACGTTTTTCGAATCGAGCCGTATCGGTAGGAATATGCCCGTCGGGAGTAAATGCACTACAAGGAAGCTCGTTTCCGTTGAGTTTTGCAATAGGGTGCATAATTTTATCAGCGAACGGGTCGCCTTGTTGTGAAAATTCGGTAGTTATGTCGTTTTTGTCGTTTGCCCAAGAGGACGGAATATTAATTTTTTGAATCTGTTCTCCGCCGAGTTCAATCGCACGATAGTTTTGCAAAACAACAGATTCGCCCGCTTTACTATAAGATTTTTTGGCAGCGGATTTCATCGCGGTAACTGCTTCGTCATATGGAATAATATTTGACAAACGGAAAAAAGCGGATTGCATAATTGTATTAATCTTTCCACGCAAGCCCAATTCATCGGCGATTTTTTGAGCGTTAATTATATAGAAGTTAATGTTCTGCTCGCATAGTTTTCGCTTGAAATTAGCGGGCAATTTATCAGCAATTTCGTCTGCAGTCCAGTCGCAATTTAGTAGCAAAGTTCCGCCGTCCTTAAGTTTTGGCAAAAAGTCGTATTTCCCGATATAACGGGCATTGTGACAAGCAAGAAAATCCGCTGTGTCAATTTCATAAGGCGCAGTGATTGGGTCAGAACCAAAACGCAAGTGGGAGATTGTCACACTTCCACTTTTTTTGCTATCGTAAACGAAATACCCTTGCGCATTTAGGTCGGTATTGTCACCGATAATTTTGATACTGTTTTTGTTTGCGCTGACTGTCCCGTCGCTACCAAGCCCATAAAATAAACATTGCGTAGCGGTACTTGGCAAATTGTAGGAGATAGGAGGCAAACTTGTCTTGCTTATGTCGTCAGTAATTCCCACAGTGAAGTGATTTTTGCGGTCACGAAGCATATTTTGTAGCACAGCATATGCGTTTGCTGGGGTAAAATCTTTTCCGCCCAAGCCGTATCGTCCGCAAATAACAGGAATATTAACAAAATGCTCTCTTAGACTCGCACAAACATCCAAATAAAGTGGCTCGCCAGCAGAACCGCCCTCTTTTGTGCGATCAAGAACGGTGATGATTTTTGTGGAGTTAGGTAGCGCCTCAATAAATGCTTTTGTCACAAATGGGCGATAAAGTCTTACAATAACAAGCCCCGCTTTTGTGGTGTTTTTCTTGTTAAAATCGTCAATGACTCGCTCAATCGTTTCCGTACTGCTACACATTGCCACAACGATATTTTCGGCATTTTTCGGCCCGTAATATGTAAAAGGAGCATAATATCTGCCTGTTAGAGCGTAAAAGGTGTTGCACGCT
Source organism: Alistipes finegoldii (assembly GCA_963614045.1). Classification (GTDB taxonomy): domain Bacteria; phylum Bacillota; class Clostridia; order Christensenellales; family UBA1242; genus UBA7867. Next base: position 16,165 of record CAVEBU010000024.1, read on the forward strand.
TCTACGAATTTAGTAGGAACGTTACGGAAATACTGCTCGCTCGCCTCACGATTTTGGAAAAACACATCAGGATTTTGTGCAGTACCATATTGACGAGGAGAATTTGGATTGAGTGCACGAGCCTTGAATTCTGCAATCTTGTCTTGTGGGATTAATTTGAGAATTTCATTGTCCTCGAGAACGCTAATTTTGTTGATTTCGTGCGAAGTGCGGAAGCCGTCAAAAAAGTGTAGCACAGGCATACTGCTTTTTAGCGTTGTCATCATACTTATTAACCCCAAGTCGTAACATTCTTGTACATTACGACTTGCAATCATTGTAAACCCAGTTTGCCTACATGCCATTACATCACTGTGGTCGCCGAAGATTGAAAGCGAGTGAGTCGCAAGCGTTCTCGCCGCCACATTAAAGACGCAAGGCAGTAACTCGCCAGCGATTTTGTACATATTTGGAATCATAAGCAGTAGCCCTTGACTTGCCGTAAAAGTGGTGGTCAACGCCCCCGCAAGCAAACTTCCATGCAACGCCCCCACAGCACCGCCTTCGCTCTGCATTTCGGTTATTTGCATTGTCTTGCCGTAAATGTTTAATTTCCCAGCGCTTGCCCATTCGTCGCACGCCTCCGCCATTGGTGAACTAGGTGTAATAGGGTAAATGATTGCAATTTCGTTGGTCGCATAACTTCCCATTGCCGTAGCGGTGTTTCCGTCTGTTGTAATTTTTTTCACAATATTTCCTCCAAAAATAAATTTAGTTAATTATACCACCAAAAAGATTGATTTGTCTAATACTTAGCACAACAAAAGTAGCAAATTTTGCCAAAAAAATAGATTTTTTTGTGTTAATATGATAAAATAAGATTTATAAAAGGAGAAAATATGAAGAGAATTAAGTTAACGATTCAATTTTTAGGGCAAAATTATTCGGGCTGGCAAATTCAACCTAACGTAAAAACAGTGCAAGGCGAATTGACTCGTGCGATTTATGAAATCACTGGGGAGCAGGTTGAGGTTTTTGGCTGTAGCAGAACAGATGCGGGAGTCAGCGCAATTGGATTGGTCGCTCATTTTGATACCGAAAGTCGTATAGAACCGCAGAGCTTTTTTAAGGCGATTAATACCAAATTGCCCGATGATATTCGTGTGCTTGATAGTTGCGAAGTCGATAAAAACTTTCACGCAAGATTTTCTGTCAAAAGCAAAATCTATGAGTACAATTTTTATGTCAGCCCAGTAAGATTGCCCTATATTGATATGACCGCAACACGTATAAATGGGGCGTTTGATTTTGATACAGCAAAAAGGAGCATAAGCGCTTTCTTGGGCTGTCACGATTTTTCTGCATTTTGTAGTGCAGGGAATAGTAGTAGCACGACGGTTAGAACGATTTTTGCCATCGATTTAATTCAAACTGAATGGGGATACCGACTTATTGTGCAGGGCGACGGCTTTTTGTATAATATGGTACGAATTATTGCAGGCACGATTATAAAAGTCGGACAAGGGAAAATTCCCGCCGACAATATCCCTCAAATTATCTCCTCTTGTGACCGAAATCAAGCAGGCGAAACTGCCGAACCTCGTGGCTTGGTTCTAAAAAAAGTAGAATACTAATCTATCTTATTCTATATAAAAGGCTCGTTTGAACATAATTTAGGTGGCTTTTGTCAATTATTTGTCGTTTGCGAGTAATTTTTTACAAAAGCGGGAAATTAGTTCACAAAAAAGAAAATATAAGCTTATACTACTTGTAAACAGTTTTATAAAAAGCAAAATTCAAGGCGTTTTACCTTTGCAAGTCTTTGACTTGCTTTAATCTGGGTTCGGGCGATGCCCTCACAGATCCTTCGAATATAGGCTTGCGCAGGTCGACGCTCAGGATGACGAAGAGGAAGTGGCTTATAATTATTTTTTACAACGGTTGTTG
>CAVEBU010000025.1:0-16719 GCA_963614045.1 Alistipes finegoldii
ATAGTCAGACCTATGTAACTGAGTGATTTATCGGCTCGTGACGAAGTATTGCGACACTTAAACACCGAAAAATCGGCGCTCAGGATGACGGCTAGAGAGCGAATTGCTCTCTAGCCGTAAGACGACAAAAAAAGCCCGCTTGGGCTTTTTTGTTTGCATTTTGCTTTATTATTTAATTATTACCACAGCGACGACGTATTACACAGTTTATTCCCCGAAAAATCGGCGCTCAGGTTGATAAAGAGGAAAAAACTTTAACTATTTTAATGATGTTTTAGCTCCTTTGGGGCGCTTCATGCGTAAACTAATTAGCGGTGCTTAAAAGTTGAATTATTAATCTTTTGTTGTTAACCTTGTACAATAACCTCGTGAGATATTGCCGAGAGAATTTTGTTGATGCTCTACTTTCTGCCATTGCTCATATGTACCATTATATCTAAGCTGTAAAATTACCCGATTGCCAAGTAGCTTGTCGACATAAAATGCATAGTCACCGATACTTTTAAGGCTCAAAGGAAGTTCCACACTACGAAAACTTACACAATTTAGGAAAGCCGAATCACCAATTCTTTCTACACCCTCAGGAATTTTAATCTCATTAAGCCAACCACACAATTCAAATGTATTATTTTCGATACTCTTTAAACTCTTAGAAAGAGTAATGCTTGTCAGTCTTTCACAATTTTTAAACGCTTTTTCACCTAAATATTTAACCGAATCAGGTAGGATAATGGACCCAAGACTTATACAACTGTCAAAGGCGGAGTTCCCTATATATTCCAGCGCTCTAGCTTTATGTAAATTTACCGTTGATAATTCAAAAGAGCATGCAAATGCGTTATCACCAATTCTCTTGACGTTTCCAGTGAAAGTTATGCGCTCGATTTTTGAATAATGAAATGCATAATCGCTAATTATGACTGTGTCTTCATTTACATAGTAGTCGTCAATTTGCGAATTCGCCTTAAGAAGCAAGTAGTATTGGTTACCAGGAACTCCAAGATAACTCCCTCTATTATATTTATCCGTGTTGAATGTGATATTACAACCATCCAGCGCAGATTCGCCGACACTCAACAAACTTTCAGTTATCGTAAAATTTGTGAGGTTTGAGCAGTTTTCAAAGGCGTTTTCCCCAACATGTGTAACACTTTTGCCCAAAGTAACTTTTTTCAACTGCTTGAGGCCTGCAAACGCATAATTTTTAATTGATGTGATGTTCTTAAATTCAATTTCATTGATTGCCATATTATCAATATACAAAGTCTTTTCGCAGAAGTTTTGATGTAGGCCAGAATTTAACAACCAATTCAGACCATCTATTTGCGACCACTCATCCACATTGCCTGTGTAATAAATGTTTGCTAACACATCGCAACCATCAAAATTTTTACTCAAAATTAGACCATCAATCTTTTTCAAACTCTTAGGAAGCGTGATGGTTTCCAATTTAGAACACCCATTAAATGTCAAGGCATAAATATAAGAAATGCCCTCAGGAACAGTCAATCCCGTTATCGCGCTACAGCCGTCAAATGCACCCCCACCCAAATATGAGGCTGTTTTAGGCATCGTGATTTTGCTAAGCGACGTACAATTTTTAAACGCAGAACCTCCTATACTTGTAAGGCTTTCTGGTAAGGTAATCTCCTTTATTTGTGAGCAACCGCTAAAAGCGGAATCACCCAAGGATTCAATTTTATTTTGCATTGATATCGACGTAATAGCAGAACAATCGGAAAATGCGCCCTCACAAATTTCCTTCACATCCTTTTGAAAATTAAGTGATGTTATAGCGCTACAACCAGCAAAGGCATAATCACCAACAGTTAACAATTTACTTGACAACTCTAAACTAGAGATTTTGCTACACCCGTAAAAAGCATAATTGCCAATTGAAGTCGTATCCTCTGGAATCACAACTTTGGTTAACAAATTACAATTATAAAATGCATACGCAGGAATTACATCTACATAAGGCTTGAATTCAACAGAGGTTAAATTCGTACAGTTCTCAAAAATAGTGTGGTCTTTTTTACCTGCCGTTACGCAATATTCCGAATCCCAATTAACCGTTTTGAGTCCTGAACACCCTTTAAATGCCGAATCACCTATAGTAGTGATATTTTGAGGCAAAGTAATGCTCTCAACATTTGCACAACCTAAAAAAGCGTATGCAGGAATTCTCCTAGTGTTTTCCCCAATACTAATTGATGTTATGCCACAACCTTCAAAAATCGGCGCAGCTTCGCTTCCAGCCATTACGCAATTTTTAGCGTTCCAAAATACTTCTTCGAGATTTGTACAACCCTTAAAAGCGGACTCACCAATATTTGTCACACTCTCTGGAATTTTTATACTTTTTAATGTAGTGTAGCCTTCAAAAGCGGACTTATCAATACTTGTTACACCAGCAGGAATCTTTAAATCATCCTCATCGCAATTTCCTTTCAAGCCTGTTAAGACAACTTCATCATTTGCAAACAAAATTACAAAGTGTTCTTGTTTGCTAAGTTCTGTATCAACCTCAAAAGTTTCAGCGCCTCGCTCACCACACTCACAAGAGTAATAATACACCGCTTTACCTGAACTATTCGCTGAAGATTTCAAATACTCGTCATCTGTGCTTTTTTGTGTAAATGAATGAACATGTGCCGAACCGTCATTACAACCGCTCATAAGCGCAACCGCAAACACACAGCACATCACACACAAAATTGAAACAACTAATTTTTTCACATATGCCTTACGGCGAATATCAAACTTTGTCATAACCACTTGCCTCCTATTCTGTGGCATTTTTGAACATTCACAGCCCAAATTTCCCACAATTTCAACAAATATATTGTAACACATTCCAGCATATTTAGTCAATGAATTCTAACAACTTTTTGTGAAATTTTTTAAAGCAGGTCGATTTTTGGGGAGATCTTTGCAGGCGGAAATTAGAGATTTTAAAAGATGAAATTCTCTTTTTCGTCACATAAAATTAATTTTATACTCTAAAGCGCAAGGTGGGCTTGGTGCATACGCTTTCAGCGTATTTTGCCCCGCTTCGTAGGGCAGTGTACGTTCGTGCCGAACGTATGCACCAAGCCCCCGCCCCCGTTTTTATGGTTAAACATTGGGAGATTTAATTGAGGGCGAGCGAAAAAAGATTTTGCCTATGGAATAAAATTTCCAATAAATAACAAGCGTCAAAAAATTGACAGAAAACGAAATTCGTGATAATCTTAAACATATGTTAGAGGTTTCGGCATATGGCTTTTGATGTATTTCTTAACATATATTATATATGGATGCGATTGGCGGAATAAAAAAGCGTGCTGAAATTGGCTTAAGATTTTGGCGACAAGCAAACAAATTCAAATAGCGAACAAAGTTTGACTAGCAAAACGGGGTACAAAAGGAGGATTGAAAAATGGAAAAAGTGATTTTGCATTGCGACTTAAATAATTTTTACGCATCAGTAGAATGCACTCAAAACCCAATTTTGTGGCACAAGCCAGTAGCTGTCACAGGCAATCCGAGAACACGTCACGGCATAATTTTAGCTAAAAATGAGGTTGCAAAAAAGCTTGGTGTCAAGACCGCACAGACAATTTGGGAAGCGAAAAAACTTTGCCCTGACCTAATTTGCTTACCGCCACAATTTGAACTTTATCAAAAATTCAGTCATCAAGTGCGAGAAATTTACCAACGCTTTACGGACAAGGTGGAAAGTTTTGGGCCAGATGAATGTTGGCTTGATGTCACCCACTCCACTCATCTTTTTGGCTCGGGGCAAACGATTGCGGACAATTTGCGGGCAATCGTTAAAAAAGAAACGGGGCTAACTATTTCCGTTGGAGTATCGTTTAATAAATTTTTTGCGAAGCTCGGCAGTGACCTGAAAAAACCCGACGCAACTACGGTAATATCAAAGGAAAATTTTCGCCAAAAGATTTGGGATATGCCAGCGAATTCACTGATTTTTATCGGCAAAAAAACTTTCGAAAAGCTCAATAAATTAAACATTTTTACCATTAAAGATTTGGCTCAAGCGGACGAAAAAATGCTTGCGACTCAATTTGGAATCTTGGGGCCACAGTACAAGAGAATTGCGAACGGAGACGACGACACTGAAATTGCTCATCAAGATTTTTTGGACAAACAAAAGTCCGTTGGCAACGGGATGACTGCAATTCGTGACCTAACAAACCGAGAGGAAATTGAAGCGATGGTGCATCAACTTGCGGAAAAGGTTACGTTTAGGATGCGTGAAGCTAAACTTGTCGGCAAAACCGCAACACTTTCGCTACGAGATAGCACTTTGCATACAGTTAGCCACTCACTCACTAGCACTCAATTTACCGACGCACCGCAAGAATTCGCCTCCCGTTGCATGCAAATTTTTGACCGCTTCTGGACTGGGCAAAAGTTGTCGATTAGAGCTGTTCGAATCGCAATGTCTAACCTCGATTTCGTTGATAACGCAATGCAAATTGACTTATTTAACTACAAAAATCAAGAAAAAGCAAAGAAACTCAACAAGAGTTTGGACGAAATTCGTCAAAAATATGGCTTTTATGCTGTTCGGCGAGCCAAAACGATTGACCGAGATTTTATAAACTATTTTGATTCAGACGAAGAAGCTTCGGAAATTGAGGATACGCAAAATTGACCTATACGGAATGAATTTTAAATAAAAAATCTAAAATTTGGCGTTAAAATCAAAATTCGTAGGACGAAACAAGCAGTTTTTAGTGAAAAATCAAAACTTTTTTAAAAAAGTTTGCAAAAACTGTTGACAAAAATCATTTTTTAATGTAAGATAGTAATTGTTATATCACCATTCAACGGGGTTTAGCGCAGTTTGGCTAGCGCGCTTGATTTGGGATCAAGAGGCCGAGGGTTCGAGTCCCCCAACCCCGACCAATGATGATATGACGATCTATGGCTCAGTAGCTCAGTTGGTTAGAGCGCCGCCCTGTCACGGCGGAGGTCGTGGGTTCGAGCCCCATCTGAGTCGCCATTGTGGTTTTTGCCACAGCGACTTTTGGACTATTTGTCCAAGTATTGCAATCTAGGACAAACCTTATCTATCTTGCGGGACTTTAGCTCAGTTGGTTAGAGCGTCCGGCTCATAACCGGATGGTCCAAGGTTCGAGTCCTTGAAGTCCCACCATTAGATAGGGTTTAATTACTCCAACTCGGTGGTACTTGATTGTATGCCCCGGTAGCTCAGCCGGTAGAGCAAAGGACTGAAAATCCTTGTGTCGGGGGTTCGAGTCCCCCCTGGGGCACCAAAAGGTGCTAAGTCGTAATAACTCTCCCACTCGGTTTTTCGTGCTGGCGTGGCTCAACTGGCAGAGCAGCTGACTTGTAATCAGCAGGTTGAAGGTTCGATTCCTTTCGCCAGCTCCACTCCGAATGGGAAATTTTGAAAGATTAGCGTGCCTTTCATTATGGGTAGTTTCCAGAGCGGCCAAATGGAGCAGACTGTAAATCTGTTGTCGTGAGACTTCCGGGGTTCGAATCCCTGACTGCCCACCATATCAAAAATTCAAGTTTAAGGTACCCGTTTGGGTTCTTTTTTTGTTTCCGTTAGGGATTCGAACCCAAGGGTTCGCACCGCAACCGCCTGATGCTCAGCGGTCGCTTTCACGCCAGTGCAAAAATCACAGATTTTCGCCCCGTTCGTGCTAAAAACTTGCCACCGGCAACTTTTCTTTACGCCTCACGCCCTGACTGCCCACCATATCAAAAATTCAAGTTTAAGGTACCCGTTTGGGTTCTTTTTTTGTTTCCGTTAGGGATTCGAACCCAAGGGTTCGCACCGCAACCGCCTGATGCTCAGCGGTCGCTTTCACGCCAGTGCAAAAATCACAGATTTTCGCCCCGTTCGTGCTAAAAACTTGCCACCGGCAACTTTTCTTTACGCCTCACGCCCTGACTGCCCACCACCTAGAAAATGGCTTACCTAAGCCAAAAACTCGGGTTTTTGAACAAAAAAGTTCATAGCCAAAGTTTTTATTTTTACCCCAAACTTAGCACAAAAAGTGGTGTCAAAGTGGCGTCAAATTCTATAGTATAAATTATTATATAATTTAAGTATATCATCTTTTGTTATTGACCTATCAATATGCGTGTAAATGTTTTGCGTTAATTCGTTTTTTTCGTGTCCCAACCACACTTGTACTTGCTTCGCTGGTGTGCCCAGATAAAATGAAAAAATTTTAAATCAGAAATTAAAAAGCGGATAAATTTAAATTATTTCAAACAATATCAAAAAAACAAATAATAATTTACCGCAAAATATTTGTTATTTTTTGCATTTTGTAGTAAAATAAGAGCATAAGAGGAGCATAAAAATGAAAATGAAGAAAAATTCCTTTTGTAGTCTTATTATGACAGTGCTGTGCAGAGCGGTAGCAGAACTGTCCAAGAAAGATTCCGAAATAGGTGCTGAGTTTACGGACTTACCCGAAGGCTTTAAAATTAACATCGGCATATTACCTTTCGGCGCTTATGCGGGGATAATCAAAACCGCAGACGGACTGAAGTTAAAGAAAAACGGGTTTGCTGATGCTAATTTAATTGTAAATTTTAAGAACGTGAGATCCGCAAAACAAGTTATGCTTGCAAAAATCAACCTAGCGCAAAGTTTCAGTCGTCACGCCCTACTCGTTGGCGGAGATATCGCCATTGCGATGGGGCTTGTGCGTGCGATAAATCGTGTTGAGTGTTATCTATTTCCACGATTTATGACTAAGAAAATTTTGCCAAAAATAAAGAAACAGGCCTGCACTTTGGTGATATATTGCAAAATCTTGTTTGGCTTTCGCAAATATAAATATAGCATATAGAGGTGAAAAATGGAGAAATATTTTGAATTTATAAATTCGGTTAAAATTTGTTCGGGCGAAAACGCTCTGGAAAATATCCCTTATGAATTGGACTTTTTAGGATGTCACAATCCCCTAATTTTAAGCGATTTGGGTGTAACAAAGGCGGGCGTGCTTGAAAAAGTCACCGCAATATTAAAGGCGGGCGGAGTTGCTTCCAATAATATTTTTAACGAAATCCCTGCCGATAGTGACATTTCTGTCATTGCAAAAATCGCAACTATGTATGTAAATCTTGGTTGCGACGGATTAATTGCTTGCGGGGGCGGTAGCGTTATTGACACAGCCAAGGGTGTTCGGCTTGTTTTGTCGCAAAACGATGTTGACGACATTTTATCGCTTAGCGGTAACGAAATCATCAAAAAAGGCAAGCATATTCCTTTCATCGTGTTGCCGACGACTTGCGGAACGGGTAGCGAATGCACTGCTGTTGCAGTTATCAAAAATCACGAAACGGGCGTAAAAATGGAGTTTATTTCAAGCGAATTACTCCCCGACTGCGCTTTTGTGGATGTACGGCTGACCCAAACTCTACCAGCAAAACTAATCGCAAGTAGTGCGATGGACGCACTTTGCCACTGTATTGAAGCATATTCAGGCGTGCAGAAAAATCACCTTTCCGATTCTTTTGCAACTTGTGCAATTCGGTTGATTGTTAAGAATTTGCCAATTGTTCTTACTAACCCAACGACCAACGCTCGAGAGGAATTAGCTTTAGCGTCCACACTTGCTGGAATCGCTTTTAGCAATTCTATGGTAGGTATCGTCCACGCAATCGGTCACGCCTGCGGTGGTGAAGCGAGTGTGCCTCATGGAAACGCAATGACAATTTTACTGCCTAATTGTATGCGCTACAACTTGCCTAGTTGCGAATCCGAATATTCTGAACTTCTGCTGTATCTTGCAGGTGCGGAAGTTTACGCTAGCACGCCACCACAAGACAGAGCGAAAACGTCTATCGAGTTTGTGGAGAATTTTGAAAAGCGACTTAACGAACTTTGCGGAATCCCGCTCCATTTAAGCGATTATTCGGTAACTGAGGAAATTTTGCCCAAAATCGCCAAAAAAGCGCTGAACGACGGCGCAATTATCGTAAACAAACGCACGGCAACGTTTGACGATGTGCTGAAAATTTTGCACGAATGTATATAACAAAAAGTTAAAAGAAAAAGTCAACCCAAATCACACGATGAGGTTGACTTTTTTATTTAGTCTTAACTTGAAAGTTTAAGCAAACATAATATCGCTTAAATTGTCACCACAAATTTAAAACAGCGATATCCATATTTTATCAAAATTAAGGCTTGCCATAAATTATTTTTTATATCTTTCCAGCATAAGTACTCTAAATTTTTCACCACTATGAAAATAATCTGTTCGCTTTCCCTCTTTTCTCGTAAAAATCCAATTTTTATTGATACCCCTATTTATCTCTTTAGTCTGCAATACACCATTTTTTATGTATTGATAAAAACGCCCCCCCTCACATAGATACCCCCACTCTGTATGATTTAGTGTAGATATTATGCTTCTATTGGTCAATTTTGAATATACGAAAAGCGGATGCTCGCCCAACATTTTCTTTAAGCACTCAGTCATCATACTATCCTTTTTGTAAAAATCAAAAAGATATTCGAGTAAATAGTTTGGTACTTTTCCCAATTCGCTGACCTGTATATCTATTAAAAACAATGTGAACTTACTCGCAAAATTAACTAACTGCAGACATTTCTTCCGATTAAAATAAAACAACTTGCGCCTCATTCCACCAGGGCATCATCGCTTTCTTTTTCTATAACCGCTTTGTAAATTTCTCTTAATGGTTCTGGCAAATTTTCGTTTAAATCTAATTTATATTTTTTCTTGTCTCATTTGTTGCGTAAATAATCAAAGCTATTCCCCTATTTATCCAAACTTTGTATTTTCGAAATTTTTACAAACGCACTTGATCCGAAATATTAAACTCCACCAAGTCATCGTGTATCTCTTTCCCTAAAATGTCCGTCCATTTTCTATTAGCTTTCGGCGAAGTCCACTCAAACGGCATCATATGATAATTTACAAGCGCAATCATTCCCAAAAAGTCTTGCGCGTCGTCCAAATCGACCAAATCACTATCCTCCGTCAAAAGCTGATAAGCCCCAACATTGTCGTGTGAATAGTAGTGCGCCCGCTTTTGCGCATCAAAAGTCTGCGTAAACAATTTGCCATAGTCGTGAAGCAAGGCAAATTGGCGGTGCTTTTCGTCCCCTTTGTACTGCAAATAGTGTTCCATAACTTGATCACAGTGCTTTCCTAGAGTGCTATTGTGATTAGGATTTTTCTGATTAAATTTGTCCATTTTTGCCTTAACTTTTGCATATTTTTGCGGGTTAAAAGCCTTCTTTTCGGGGGTTATAAAAATTTTACTAAGCGGTTTCCCCAAATATCTTGTCGGTTCGTCAACTACAGGTACTTGAAAAGCATGGTAATAATCTTGCACCACATCTAACGGCACAAAATGTTCCCCACGACGATTGCGAGCATCAACACGCTCCAGACACTCTTTGTAAGGGGTCGCCATCAAAATGACTTCTAATTCCAAATCATCGGTATCCACTTCAATTGCACGATAAATAGCGCTCCTGTCCTTAAGTTTTATATTTGTCGCATCGAAAATTACATCCTGCCCATTTTCTAGCGCCGAATTCATCATACGATAAAGTATCTCAAAGGCGAAAGCAGATTTTACGTTAAATTCTTTCCGAATCTCATCACTACTCAAGTATATCGAATCAGGCAACGCATGGCTGAGTGCTTTGGCATAAGTTGATTTTCCACTACCTTGCAACCCCGACATAATAATTAATTTTGGCATCAAAATGCTCCTTTAAACTTATTTTACACAATTATAGCATAATTTTCTATTTATGTCAATCACTCAAATTTTGTCACAATTATTTTCCCAATAAAATGTCCCCAATATTCTCCAATAAGGTATAATTTAGAATTTTTCATCATAGATTAAACCGAGATTGAAGCGGATTTAGACAAAAATAAACAAAAATAGTGTTTTGTTAACCTTTATAGACACGTGAAATTTTGGGTAATTCGCCTCAAATTTGATAAAATATATTTGCGAGGAAGTTATGAAGTTTCTTATCATAAAGCGCTCTGTACTTTGGCTAGCTTTCGTTAGCATTGTGCTATGTGCGATACTCTCACTACCTTTGGGCGAAGCTACAATGTCGGCAGTTTTTTTCGGTGATAATTTGCGAAAAGTCCCTATTTATAACGTAGAAACGGACAACAAACAAGTTGCGATCAGTTTCGATGCCGCTTGGGGTGCTGATAAAACGCAAAAAATCGTGGAAGTTCTCACCGAATACGACGTAAAAGCAACTTTTTTCTTGGTCGGATTTTGGGCTGAGAAATTTCCCGATATGGTTAAACTTATAAAAGAAAAAGGTATGGAAATCGGCACACATAGTAACACGCATCCCGATATGGCGAAGTTAAATGCGGAGCAGGTAAAAAGCGAACTTACGACATCTATTCAAAAAATTTCAGACATCGTAGACGTTGATATCAAACTTTTTCGCGCGCCGTTCGGTTCGTATAATAATACCTTACTTGACACCGCCGAAAGTCTCGGGCTTCAAACTATTCAATGGGACGTTGATAGCTTAGATTGGAAAGGAATCAGTGGTACAGAAATCAGCAACCGAATTTTGAATCGTGTAAAAAATGGTTCAATTATTCTTTGCCACAACAATTCCGACCATATTTTAGACGCTCTCCCCATCGTGCTAGATAGACTTTCTAAACGTGGTTATAAAGTTAGTTGCGTTGGCGACTTGATTTACAAGGAGAATTTTATAATTGACCGAGCGGGCGTGCAAAAATTGACAACCGCATAAATTTAAAATAAACAGGAGATAACTATGAGTTTCGAATTTGACAACAATCGTGTATACTTGTGTGGCAAGGTCGTAAGTACACCGCAATTTAGCCACGAAGTTTTCGGCGAGGGATTTTATGAAATCAATTTGGAAGTAAACCGCTTGTCTGAACAGTTTGACATAATTCCCGTCACCATTTCAGATAGACTGATGAAAGGAGTTAATCTTTCGGTCGGCTCAATCTTGGCATTAAACGGGCAATTCCGCAGTTACAATAAGTTGGTAGATAACAAAAGCAAATTAATGCTAACCGTCTTCGTGCGAGAAATAATTGAGCCAATCGCTGGGCAGAATTGCAACATTATCGAGCTGGAGGGCTATCTCTGTAAGCCGCCAGTGTACCGTATGACACCATTTAAACGGGAAATTTGCGACCTTTTGCTCGCCGTCAATCGTGCCTACAACAAGTCAGATTACCTCCCTTGCATCGCTTGGGGGCGCAATGCCCGATTCGTAAATGACTTGACCGTCGGCGAAAAAATATACCTAACAGGCAGAATTCAAAGCCGTCAATATCAAAAGCGTATCGACGCCGAACTTACCCAAACCCGCACCGCTTACGAAGTCTCAATCAACAAGATTTCCCTTTCAAATAACCTAGAATATTTACTGAAAAATCACGAAAACCTCCCCCTTGCCTCCCCTCTCACCAACAAAAATTCCCTCTAACACACATCTAAATAAAAGAATTATCGTCTTCGTCATCATGACAACCAAACGAAGTGCAAAGACGCTTGCGTATATGCACGAGTGCCGGCATATGCAACTTGCTTGCATACCAGCCTGCCGTTACGCACATAGTTGCGTAAACCCGCAAGGGTTAGTGACGACTACTGTCGGCACAACGGCAAGGCGACCGTTCCATCGTAGCTTGTCTGTGGAAGGATCTGTGAGTGCAACGCCCGAACCACCATTACAAATAATTAAAATGATTTTATCCTTTAATTATTTAATTGGGGTACGGGTGCTTTTGCACCCGTACAGATCCTTCGAATATAGGCTTGCGAGTTTTTTCGGGGTAGAAACAAGTAAGACTAGGAGCATGCCGAATTTTGTAAAGGCACGTATACCGAAATACGTAACTGAGCAAAATATCGGCTCGTGACGACGTACTACACAGGTTATCCCCCGAAAAATCGGCGCTCAGGATGACGAGCAAATGGATATTTTTAAAAATTTGATAAATTTTTAGGTTTTGAGTGGAATTTTGGCTTAAAAACACTAAAAGTGCTAAATTTTCTTAAAAATTTTCATTTTACCTATTGCAATTTCGGTTTTTGTGTGATATAATGTGTGTTGTACATAAGATTTTTGTCTTATGTACGAAGGGATTTAATAAGGTCAATGCATAGAAGGGAATGCACATCATTTGGTGTGTAGTGCATACAATGAACAACCTTTTCGTATTTTATGAGTGTTGTTCCAGCCTTATGGCAAATAACTTTTCAAAGTTATTTGCTTTTTTTTATTCAAAATGAAAATACACCATATTTGTTCCCACCATCCCCAACCTTTCACATTTTTGATTATATCACCTGTTTCAACCCAAAAGAAAAAACTTCAGACAAATTTAACTTATCTACAGAAAAAAGCCATCTAATGTGGCTTTTTTACTAACGTTTACTAAACTGTACCGCACGTCTTGCTTTGTGCAATCCGTACTTCTTACGCTCTTTCATTCGTGGGTTTTCCTGGTAAACCGACTCAACAATTCCTTCCTCTTCCCTGTTTCGTTCCACTCGTGTTTTGCAATCACCCATACACTTTCACAGTCGGTTTGCTCGTAACCCACTTCGCTCTATATTAGAAAAAAGCCATCTAATGTGGCTTTTTTACTAACGTTTACTAAACTGTACCGCACGTCTTGCTTTGTGCAATCCGTACTTCTTACGCTCTTTCATTCGTGGGTCACGAGTGAGCAACCCGGCAGATTTTAGAACACCTTTGTATTCCTCGTTCTCTTTTACTAAAGCACGAGCAATTCCATGTCTAATCGCACCAGCTTGACCACCCAAGCCTCCACCATTAACCGTAACAATTACATCGTATTTGTCAGTCGTATTGGTCAATGCCAAAGGCTGACGAACAATCAATTTCAATGTAGCAAGGCCAAAATATTCTTCAATGTCAGTCTGATTGATAGTAATTTTACCCTTACCAGCCGTCAAACGAACTCTTGCAACCGATGACTTACGACGACCAGTTGCGTTGGTATAAGTATTCGCAATCTTTTTTGCTGCCATAATTATCTACCCCCTACAATCTTTAATTCGACAGGATTTTGAGCTTGATGATCATGCTCAGCTCCCTTGTAAGTACGCAATTTGCGAAGCATTTGCTTACCCAATGCGTTCTTTGGCATCATACCCTTAACGGCACGTTGCACTGCAAAATCACTACGTTCAGCTAAAAGTTTGCTGTACACGATTTCTCTATCACCACCTGGGTAAAGTGTGTGATACTTGTAAGTTTTTTGGTTAATTTTGTTACCAGTCAAAATAACTTTGTCGCAATTAATTACGATAACATGGTCGCCCATATCAGCATGTGGAGTATAAGTCGGCTTATTTTTACCACGCAACACAGCAGCCACCTGGCTTGCCAAACGGCCCAACGGCACATTTGTTGCATCCACTACCCACCACTTGCTTTCAGTATTTGCTTTGGTTGGCATAAAAGTCTTCATAATGAGTTTTCCTCCGAAAAAATCAATAAATATTTTATCTACCAAGCATTAGATGAGGGGCTAATTCACTAATAGTCTTATAGATTTAATTATTTTACTACAAAACATACCATTTGTCAACACCTTTTGACCAAAATTTTCTTAAAATTTTCTTAAAATTAGTTTGTGAGAAAATTTTTGTTACTATCAGCTATCAAGAAAACTGAATCCTGATATATAAATTCGTATTTGATGGTTGAAGTTTCCAGGAACCATCTCTATAAATATAAGTATAATTTCCATTGTTTTCATAAAAATTAAAAGTCACTGTCGCCGAAGTATAGGTTCCGTTCTCAGCCTTAACAAATTCTAGCGTACTTGTAGAAGTGGCAGTTTCTGGTTTTACCCATTTTTCTGTGAGAACATCATATTTGCAATATGCTTCTGCTATCTCTTCCATACTGTTAGATTTATCCACATCGTACAAGTATATTGACAACGTATGCCCGCTTCCCTCTTGACTTTTAAGATTACCAAGGAAATCATCAACATCCGACAAATCTACGGTATACGTTGATGTAGAACCAGTAAATGTTGTTGAGTCAATTTCCTGAGTATAGCTAGTGCTCTTCCTCCAATCAGCTGTAGTATAATTTGTGAATGTACACGCATAAACATCGATTGGCCAGTAGTATGTCACCTCAAAATAGCTTTTACTAACATCGTAATTTGAATTCTCTTTCGAAAAATACCCAACGCCCTGACCTTGCTCGCTGTTATCAGTGTAATAACCTGCTATAATTCCATCAGTATCGCCGTAAGTATGTATATATCTACCATCAGGTGAAATTTGAGGATAGGTTCTCGTATTATATACTGTTTTTAATTGTTCATAATATTCACTTGAAAAGTATCTTACGGTAAACTTCTTAGAGTTTGATCTAGCAAAAATATCTGAACTTCCAGGGCTCTCGACTGTGAAAGTCATGTTCATATGAATTTTTTCATTATCAATATTACTCACATCAAATTCATAATCTTGGGTATACTCGTATGAGGTTGATGTACCATCGATAATTTTCCTTACAGAGCCTGTCAGAGATGTCGTGTTAAGCTTTGTAATTGTCTTTTGGGTGATTGTTGCGGTAATTTGACCAGTAAGTGTATAATTTTTTGCCACCGCTTTATCGGTAGAAGTATCTACAAGCTCGATGGTGTTGTCGGTAGAAGAAACAGTATAAGTACCTGCGTCTTTGCTACTTGTGGTTATTCTAAATTGAACCCTACTAACATCACCACCAGATATGCCTACTGAGGTATAATTGCTATTGCTATTTCCTTTTTCGATTGTAAATGAATTAGTACCATTATACTCAAATGACAATGCATCAGTCCCAAATTGAGAAATATCAATCTCCTTTGGCGAAACTTGAACAGTGGTATCAGCGTAGTCTACAATTTCATAACACCATGATTGTTTGCCTGTCGTATCATCATTAAGATACAGTTTGATTGAATTAATAGATGCTATATTGTAGTCTTTTCCAACAGCAGCAACGGAATCATCAGTATCCAAGGTAATGTTTGCTTTCATTGTATAATTACTACACATTTTTCGGTCACCCTCTGTCCAATATTGACTATCAATTATCACATCAAAAGTGTTTGTGCCATTATAAGTTAGTGTCGCATCTTTGAAAATAACGTTCGCGCTGAGTGTATTCTTGACACCTTGTGTCCATTTTTCTGTATTTTCTATGCTTTCGGCTTTAAGAGAGTAATTGTTAGAATCTGCCCCGCCCGAAATTTCTACGGACTTTATCCCTAATTTATAAGTATCGCTGCCGTTTACTGAAGTCACATCTTTTAGAGTAACTTTAATTCTTACATCATCATTACCGTAAAGATTGTTTTCACGAGCAACATAAAAGTATTCACTAGCATAATTAAGACTATCATAACACTCTAATTTAAGTGATGGATCAGAGTCTGCTGTGCCTATGTTTGTAAAATCAATCTCTTTTTTGTTGATTGTGACATCAACAGTAGCTTTTTCGAGAGGCGTGTATTCTTCTGACAAAGCGACTTTGACTGTGTACTCTCCCGCATTTCTAGGCAAACCAGGTGCGTATGTTGAGTCTTCGGCGTTTTTCACTTTATAAGAATATGTGATGTCATCTGCCGATAAAGTCACGCCCTCGCTTACTGTGTATTGTGTACCTTGCGCGAAAGTAATATTTTCACTGTTATATGTAAATGTGAATGCACTACTTTCTTGTGACCACGCGAAGCCACTATCAGTTTGTTGTATAGCGATAGTGCGCTCAAAACCACAAACATTACAGTTCGTGTCGGTATCATCATCATAAACGTGGTCAGCAATATCAGTTTTACTGCCCGGCAAGTTGTCACAATCGGTTGCCGTACATTCGTGCCAGTGTTGAGTGTCGTTATGCTTCCATTCAGCCCCTACATATGTGTGAGTGTGAACCGCAGGCGTGGGTGCCCCCCCCCCGAGTTAGAGTCATCTCCACACCCCGACAACATAAAAGTTGTAGGGACTGCAAGCCCAATTGCTAGCGCCAATGTGAATAGCGTCTTTCTTTTTTGTTTCATTTCTTTTCCTCCTAACTAATTTTTGACCGCCACTTTTCGCCATACAAAGCGAACGCATACGGTGGTAAAGTTGGTTGCATTAAAAGGGAACCTCGCACAAAACACCACAAATTTTTGTGTTTAAACAACCGCCTGAAATTCATTATAGCATATTAATTCTCTTTTGTGAACCAATTTCGCACTTTTTTTGAAAATAGTTGTGTTATATTACAATATGCGTGTTAATGAAAGTTAATTGGCGCATTATGGGTTCGCTAACGCTCACGGACCCCATGCGTACGCACGGGATGATAAAGGGAAGTGAACCCCAAAAGTTAGACAACTTTATGAGGTTCACCTCATTCTTCATTTTGCGTAATTTTGTTTTATTTTTTAATTATGCATTGCACTTATCGCTCAAAAACTACAAAAACAAAGTAGGCGCTTTGAATTCAACTACCAATTAATTGCGCTTAAATTTCTTGAACAAACAATCACAAATTTAAGATATTACGATTTTTCACTAGATAATATTTGCAAAAGTCAACCATAATTTTGGGCGCTTCCGCATTATGACCCCCCCGCCAACAAATTCGCTCGCAAACGGAAGTTTAAGGAGTTTTTTTAGTCT
>CAVEBU010000026.1:0-14983 GCA_963614045.1 Alistipes finegoldii
AAAAGGCAAGGAGTTTTGAGTAATTTTTTTGTGGAAAGTTTGTTACGGGCTTTTTTTGGGGGGGGTAGTGGACAGGGGACACCCTGTCCCAATAGGTGTGACCTGTTGAAGAAGAGGAGGGAACTTTTGTTTGTTTTTTATTTGGGTTCACTTCGCTCACAGATCCTTCGAATATAGGCTTGCGCGGGTCGACGCTCAGGATGACGTTTTTCGACTGAAAAACGGCGCAATACTGTGTCGCTACGACTATTTTTAAAATAGTCACATAGGTCATACTATGCTCCTATTTCAAAAAAGTCTTGCTTCGTGTCTTGCTTGTTTTTGAGTTGAAAAACAATTTCGGCATGCCCCTCGTCTTGCTTGTTTCTACACCGAAAAATCGACGCTCAGGATGACGAAGAGGATAAAAATCATTTTATTATTTTGATTGGGTTCGCTTCGCTCATAAATTCTTATGTAGACAAGCAAAGTGAAGAGGGGTTAGGATTGCGAAGAAGAGGGGGCTTTTGATGTTGGTTGGACAAAATTGCTAAAAAGTGTTGATTTTTTTTTGATTTTAATGTATAATCAAATACTAGACTTTATTAGGAGAATTATTACATAATGCAAGACAAAGACGAAAAGAAAAAGAAAATTAGCGGTGAATTCGCTTCTGGTAGCACTGAAGTTTTGGCTGATGAAGATTCGGGAGCGGAAGTAGTTTGCGTGGAAAAACCGAAATTTTACAGTGCAATATATTTATCAAATGTTGTGCCTGTGCCAGGGATTACACTTACTTGTGAAGTTACTAACAAGACGGAGGCAAAAAATATTGAGGACGCTTTTGACAAAGGCGAAAATGCGGTTGTGCTCTCTAGTTGGGAACATGACGGCGAAGTGAATTTGGAGGATGTTTGTCCGATTGGCTGTTTGTGTACGATTAAGCGCTTGACTCATGAGGGCAAGGGTGTTCGGGTAATGTTGCTTGGTCTTAAGCGGGTGAAGATTTCGGGAATTCGCAACGACCCTACTTTGCGTGTTGAGTGCGCCGAAGTTATGGAGTTAAACAATTCTGTTCAAATGGTTGGCGAGATTATTGACGATATTAAGAAAATTTTGGAAGATTTGGTGCGGGAGAGAATTTTGCCCCCAGCTATTAGAATGAATATTGTTGAAGCTGACTTGGATCCTTGCGAATTTTCGGATTCGCTTGTGCATTTACTTGCTAACAACAACGTGGAGTTGCAGAACGAATTTTTGCAGGATTACAACGTTGAGTCGAGGCTGAGGGAACTATTGACACTGATGAAGATTTATCAGCGGAAGATGATGATTAAAAAGGAAGTTGACGATAAGGTCAACGAGAATCTTCAAAGGTCGCAAAAAGAGATGTTTTTGCGTGAGCAAATGCATGTTATTAACGACGAACTTAACGGCACTGAGGACGAAACTGAGGAATTTATCAAAAGTGTCAAAAAACTCGGTATGCCAAAAGAGAGCGAAGAAAAAGTCATCAAAGAAATCAATCGTATGGCAAAGTTGCCTTTTGGGTCGCCAGAACTTGGGTATATTCGCAATTTTGTGGAAACTGTAATTGAATTGCCTTGGAAAAATCGCACTGCGGACAATATAGATATAAAGAAAGCACGTGAGATTTTGAACAACGAGCATTACGCTTTGGAAAAAGTCAAAGAGCGGATACTTGAGACTTTGGCGGTGATTAAGCTTACGAACAAGGTTAATGCGCAGATTATTTGTTTGGTTGGGCCTCCAGGTGTCGGTAAAACGTCTATTGCAAAGTCTATCGCAAATGCGATGGGTAGGAATTTCGTGCAAGTAAGTTTGGGTGGTGTGAACGATGAAAGTGTGATTCGTGGACACCGCAGGACTTATGTTGGTGCGATGTGCGGTAGAATTTTGGCTGGAATGAAGCAAGCGGGGACGATTAACCCTGTATTTTTGCTAGACGAGATTGACAAAATGACCAGTGATGCTCGTGGCGACCCTGCGAGTGCGCTTTTGGAAGTGCTTGACCCTGCGCAAAACGATCATTTTAAGGACGCTTTTTTGGAATTGCCTTACGACCTCAGTCAAGTTATGTTTATTTTGACTGCGAACGATTTGCGGGGGATTCCGTATGCGTTGCGGGACAGAATGGAGATTATAACTTTGCGCTCTTACACTGAATTTGAGAAAGTTGCGATTGCGCAAAACTACCTTGTACCTAAAGAAGAGGAATCGGCGGGGCTACCTAAAGGGACTTTGAAATTAAGTGACGATTTGTTGAGAAAAATCATTTCTATGTACACGTTTGAAGGCGGTGTGCGTGGGCTTGAGCGGAAAATCGCTACGATTGCTCGTAAATATGCGACGCATATTGTTGCGGGTGAAAAGATAGAAGAAATTACTGAGAATAACATTTCGGAATTTTTGGGATATGACCGCATTAAAGATCTTGATATTTACAAGGCGGGTGCCGTTGGTGAAGTGGTTGGACTTGCGGTTTGTGGCGACATTACGGGTAAAGTTTTGCTTGTTGAATCGACTTTGTCACTAGGCAAGCCTGAAATTCGGCTGACGGGACTTCCTGGTGAAATGATGAAAGAGTCTGTTGAGCAAGTTTACACGCTTGTAAAATCTCGTGCAAGAGATTGGGGTATTAGCAAGAAAGTTTTGAATACTAACGTTGTTCATGTACACATTGCGCCTGTTTCGGGCGGAGTAGAGGGGCCTAGTGCTGGTACTGCTATGACTACGGCGGTTGTTTCGGCGCTGACGGGGATTGCAACCAAGCCAAACATTGCTATGACGGGTGAAATCAGTATTCGTGGTCGTGTTTTGCCGATTGGTGGCGTGCGTGACAAGTTGATTGCGGCGGATCGTGCGGGGGTGAAGTTGTGTATTATTCCTGCCGATAACGAGGACGATTTACGTGATTTGCCTCAAGAGGTTAAAGATCGCCTTGAAATTAAGACCGCTAAGACGATTGACGAGGTTTTGGAGTACGCTTTGGAGCGGAAACCTGCAAAACCAGACGCAGATGACTGGGATGAAGAAGTAAAAGAAATTAAGGAATAATTTATGGTAATTAAATCAGCAGAATTTGTAACAAGTGTGGCGGACCCGCAGAATTTGGGGAAGTTAAATAAGCCTGAATTTGCGTTTGTCGGCAGAAGTAATGTTGGCAAGTCAAGTCTTATAAATTCGCTTGTCAATCAAAAAAAATTGGCGAAAGCGAGTAGCACGCCTGGACGGACGAGGCTTATCAATATTTTTGAGATTAATCGGGCGTTTTATTTCGTAGATTTGCCTGGGTATGGTTTTGCGCAAGCAAGTAAGCAAGAGCAAGCTCGCTGGCAGAATTTGATTGGGACGTATTTTGAGAATACGGCGAATTTACGGCGGGTCTTTGTGCTGGTGGATATTCGCCACGAGCCGACCGACAAGGACAAATTGATGCTGGAATATTTGTACACGTATAATTTGCCATTTAATATTATTGCTACCAAGTCAGATAAAATCGCTCGGGGGCAAATTGAAAAGCACAAACTTATGCTGGCGAGCGCTTTGGGTGTGGGGACGGCGGACATCATTGTGACCAGTAATGTAGAAAAACGAGGGCTTGATAAAATTTATGAAATTATCGATAGCCTATTATAATATAAGGATAAGAGGAGAATTATGGTACTAGACGGTGTTGTTGAAGTGATTATTTTTCATAATGCACAAAATGGTTTTACGGTTGCACGAATGAGTATGAAAAAGAAATCTGTAACTATCGTCGGTATGTTTCCGAATATTTATCAAGGGCAGGAAATTAGCGCTGTCGGTGAGTATGTTTTTAACCCCAAATTTGGTGAGCAATTTAAGGTGGAAAGTTATACTCTAAAAGAGCCGAAATCTGAGGCGGGTATTATTAAATACCTTTCCAGCGGGCTTATTCCAGGAATTGGTCCTGCGACGGCGCAGAAAATCGTGGATAAATTCGGGGCGGACACGTTAGATATTATTGAACTTAATCCGCTCAAACTCAGTAAAGTCAAGGGTGTTACGCCAAAGAAAGCGGCTGAGATTGGGCAAGCTTTTTTGGATATCAAGAGGATGCAAAACGTGGTGATGTTTTTGCAAGAATATAATATTTCGACAAATTTGTCCGTAAAAATATTTAACCGCTACGGCGAAAAGGCGAAGGAAATTATCCAAAAAAACCCGTACAAACTCGTGGAGGATATGAACAGAATCGGGTTTCGGACGGCGGATAAAATTGCGATTAAAGTGGGAATTCCTGAGGATAGCAAATTTCGGTTGCGTGCTGGACTTGTGCATATTTTAAACGAATCAAGTGAGCGTGACGGCAATACTTATTTACCGCTTGAAGACGTCTACATTCAGTTGGGTAAGCTGTTGCAAATGGATATTATGGATAGATTGGACGATTTTAACGATATTGTTGACCAAATGGTGATTGACTGTGTGCTTAAACGTTGCAATTTTAAGGGTGTAGATTGTCTAATGCTTAACAAGTATTACGAAGTCGAGTTGAAAGTTGCCACAAAGTTGCTTACTCTCAATCATTCGGCAAATCGACAATCAAATGTGGACGCTGAGATTGATTCTTTTGAAACTATTAATCATGTGAAGCTTCACCCTGACCAACGAAATGCGGTTATTCAAGCGATTAATAACGGAGTTTGCGTCATCACTGGGGGGCCAGGTACGGGTAAAACTACGATAATCAAGTGTATTTTGGGGATTTTGAGTCGTCGTTATAGCAAAATCGCCTTGCTTGCTCCGACAGGGCGTGCAGCCAAGAGAATGAGCGAGAGTTGTGGCGAAGATGCAAGTACGATTCATAGGGCTTTGATGATTGATTATGAAGATAGTGAAACACGTTCGGATATTGCTTCATTTTACTATAACGAAACGAATCATTTCCCTTACAAAGCTGTAATTGTAGACGAAGTGTCTATGGTGGACATTAATCTAATGTTAAGCCTTGTGAGCGCTCTTGACAGCACAACAAAGTTGATTTTGGTAGGGGATAAAAATCAGTTGCCGAGCGTGGGGGCTGGTAATGTTTTGGCGGATATTATCGGCTCAAAACAAATCGCTTGCGCAGAGCTTACGCATATTTATCGACAAAGTGAGGACAGCTTGATTATTTCAAACGCTCACGCAATTAATCGTGGCGAAATGCCCGTAATTGATAATAGAAGTCGTGACTTTTTCTTTGAAGAACGGCAAAATCAAGAAGATATTGCCAATACGATTTTGGGGTTAATTAGTTATCGTTTGCCGAAATATCTAAATATTGACCCGCTTAAAATTCAGGTGCTTGCGCCTATGCGTGTAGGAATTTGTGGAGTTGATAACCTTAATAATATGATTCAAGCAAAACTAAATCCGCATGACTACTTAAATGACGAAATGAAGTTTGAGCATCATGTGTTTCGGGTTGGCGACAAGGTTATGCAGACTTCTAACAACTATACATTAGAATGGCACAAAGAACGTGATAACGGCAGTTGGGAAATCGGTGAAGCGGTTTTTAACGGCGATATCGGTTTTGTGACGAGCATAAACAGTGATGTTGATGTCATCGAAGTGACTTTTGATGACGGCAGGATCGCCGATTATACTCGTGAGGATGCCAAACAGCTTATGTTAAGTTATGCTATCACAGTGCATAAAAGTCAAGGAAGCGAATTTGATGCGATAATTATGCCTATTATCGCTGGGGCTGGAAGTATTTTGACGAGAAATTTATTATATACCGCAGTGACTCGAGCGAAAGGTATGGTTGTGCTAGTCGGCACAAGGAGGAATTTGCACATTATGGTCGGCAATAACTATACAGCCAAGCGGTTTAGCGCTTTGGGGATTTTTTTGGAAAAACAAGCTCGCAATATGGGGGTGCTAAATGGCAAAGAATAAAGAAGATTGTGCGGATTGTCATAGTTGTGCAGAAAATTTACGGGAAAAGAAACGTCGGGGATTTTTCGGCGATTTGTATACCAAAATTCACAATGTGTTTTTCCCTGCAAAAATTAAGTGCATAATTTGTGGCGACGATTTGCCTGAGTTAAGGGAAATTGAGGTCTGCGATAATTGTATGCAAAAGTTGAATTTTATTGCAGAAAATGAGTGCTGTCAGTGTTGTGGCGCTCCGCTTTTTGGCGAAGCAAAATACTGCTTTAATTGTAAAGATAATGTCAGAGATTTTGACGTGGGACGCAGTGTTTTTGTTTATGAAGGCGATATTGAACGGCTGATTGCTGGGTTGAAATTTAGTAATAAGCCGTATATTTCAAGGACTTTGGGACGTTTTTTGGCAGAATTATATAACGAACTCGGTTGGCAGATTGATTACGTTGTGCCAGTACCGATGACGGACGCTAGACGAAAATGGCGTGGATATAATCAAGCGGAACTACTGGCTCAAGAATTTTGCGAAGTAACAAAATTACCGCTCAATTCCGAAGTGCTAATTAAAATTAAAGACACTGAGGATCAGAAAGAATTAACTATGCAAGAGCGTCAAAAGAACATCCAAAATGTGTTTAAGGTGACAGACAAGTATTTTGTCAAAAATCGTAACATTTTGATAATTGATGACGTAATGACTACGGGCGCAACAGTTTCCGCTTGTGCAACTGCACTCAAAAAAGCACACGCAAAACATGTGTATGTACTATGTATTGCGCATGGTAGACCGAGAATTCCATCACAAAACAACATAAATGATGTAAAATCTGTAATAAATTCGGTCAAATGACTTTTCAAATTTAAATTTTTGGTATATAATCATAGTGACTAACTATATTTAGGGAGAATTATAATGAAATTTTTTAATCTATTTGCATCTGATAATAAGAGGAATCTTGACAAACTAGAAAAGATGGTTGCAAAAATTGAGGCGCTGGCTGACAAATATTCCGCAATGGATAATGACACTTTGCGTGGGCAGACGGCAGTATTAAAGGAGAGATTAAGTAAAGGCGAAACGTTAGACGATATTTTGTACGACGCTTATGCGGTTGTCCGTGAAGCAAGTACTAGAGTACTTAATATGCGTCACTTTCACTATCAATTAGTCGGTGGTATTGTTTTGCATCAAGGTCGTATCGCTGAGATGATGACTGGTGAAGGTAAGACTATTGTGGCAACTTTGCCAGCATACCTTAACGCTTTGTCAGGTAAGGGTGTGCATGTTGTAACAGTTAACGAGTATTTGGCGGGAGTCGGTGCTGAAATTATGGGTAAGGTTTACCGCTTTTTAGGGCTGACTGTTGGTTGTAGTTTCAGTAATATGACGGCAGATCAGAAGAAAAAGGCTTATGCGTGTGACATTACATACAGCACAAATAACGAGTTGGCTTTCGACTACCTTAGAGATAACTTGGTACGTAGAGCGCAAGACAGAATGTGTAGGGGCTACAATTTTGCGATTGTGGACGAGGTTGATAGTATTTTAATTGACGAAGCACGTAACCCGTTAATTATCAGTGGTCGTGGATTCAAGTCAAGTGACCAATATGTCAAGGCGCAGAGATTTATCCGTAATCTTAAACGTGACGAGGACTACACTGTTGACGAGGAAAAGAAAGCTGTGCATCTTACCGAAGAGGGTACGGACAAGGCGGAGCGTTTCTATAATGTTGAGAGCCTAAGTGATGCGGACAACGTAGAACTTAACCAGCACATTTTGAACGCTTTGAGAGCAAACTTTATTATGAAAGCGGAGAGCGATTATATTGTTCGTGACGGTAAAGTTCTAATCGTTGACCAATTTACTGGTCGTATTATGGAAGGCCGTAGATATAGTAATGGTTTACACCAAGCAATTGAAGCTAAGGAGGGTTTGCAAGTTAAGGATGAGTTGCTTACTGTTGCGACAATTACTTTGCAAAACTTCTTTAAAATGTACAAAAAGTTAAGCGGTATGACAGGTACTGCCAAGACGGAAGAGACTGAGTTTAACAAAATTTACAACCTTGACATTGTGTCAATCCCTACTAATTTACCTATGATTAGAATCGATGAGCCAGATATAATTTACTCCTCAATTTCAGGGAAATTTCGTGCAGTTGTTGAGCGAATTAAGTCCGCATATGAATTAGGTCAACCTGTGCTTGTTGGTACGGTTACAATTGAACGCAGTGAAGAATTGAGTAAATTATTGCAGAAAGAGGGTATTCCTCACAAAGTTTTGAACGCAAAGAATCACGCACACGAGGCGGAAATTGTCGCCCAAGCAGGTAGATTCAAGACAGTAACTATCGCAACAAATATGGCTGGTCGTGGTACAGACATTTTGTTGGGTGGTAACCCTGAATACCTTGCAAAAGCGCAATTGTACAAAATGGGCTACACGCAAGATGTAATTGATATGGCTACGTCGTTTTTGCCAAGTGAAGATGAGAAAGTCGCAGAAGCGAAGGAAAATTACGACAAATTCTTGCAAAAATACAAAGAAGAGACGGACGCAGAAAAATCAAAAGTTATCGAACTCGGTGGGCTTTTGGTTATCGGTACGGAACGTCACGAATCAAGGCGTATTGATAACCAGTTGCGTGGTCGTTCTGGTCGTCAAGGTGACCCAGGTCGCAGTGTATTCTATATTTCGCTAGAAGATGATTTGGTGCGTATTTTCGGTGGCGACAGACTGAAAGCGATTAGTAATTTCTTTAAAATTGATGAGGACACGCCGTTCCAAATGAAGATTTTGTCTAAACAAATTGAACGTGCGCAAAAGAAAGTTGAGGCACGTAACTATGCGGGCAGACGTAACGTCCTTGAACTTGACGAAGTTATCAACAAGCAAAGAAATATTATTTACTCAGAGCGGAACAAAATTCTCGATGGCGAGGATGTTCACAATCAAATTTTGGAAATGTTCCCTGATGTAATTAATGACGCTTTGGGCAACAGTGTTGACATTGATAAACCTAGTATTGAGTGGGATTTGGCAGAAATCAATCGCTCTTTGGAGGATAAACTTTATCCAAAGGGTACAAACTTTGTAAATGAGAAAATGCTTGAGGATATCGAATACGACGAATTGTATCAATTAATACTAGACGATGTTCGTGCAAGATATGAAGCAAAGAAATCTGAAGTTGAACAACTGGGTATTCCGTTCGTTGAAATTGAGCGCTCAATTTTGCTTGATATGGTTGACAAAGCGTGGATGGAGCATATTGACGCTATGAGTACATTAAGTCACGAGATTTTGGTACAAAGTTACGGAAGACAAGACCCTATTGTTGCGTTCAAGCGGGAAGGCTTTAAGATGTTTGACGAAATGATTGGCAATATTCGTGAAAAGACAAGTACGATTCTATTAAATATTATTGTGCGTGGTGGACCTGCTGAGCCTGTTCGTCAACAAAAGCAAATGGATCTTGTGACTTCAGACACAAGTAGTAAATCGCAAGCGAAGTCAACCAAAGTTGGTAGAAATGACCCTTGCCCATGCGGTAGTGGAAGAAAATACAAAAACTGCTGTGGCAAAAATTTAGATGATTAATTTGGAGTTTTTTTGTGATAACTGTTGATGAAATAAAACAAAAATTAAATGAAATCGGGAAAATGCTTGAAGATATTCAAGTGTTTTTTCCTATTGACCGTTTGGAGCAAGAAAGTAAAACTTTACAAGCGGAACAATCTGACCCCGATTTTTACAACGATAGAAAACGAGTTGAAACTGTTGGCAAAAAGCTAGCGAATTTGGCACAAAAAATTGATACAATTGGCGAAATGAACAAGCATTACACAGAACTCAACGAATTTATCGGTGAATTAAATGAAGATGAGCAAGATTTGCTACTTGATACGCAAAACGAAGTCGATGCCTTGCTACACAAAACGGAGGCTTTTCATCTAAATTGTTTACTTAAGGGCAAGTACGACAAGCTCGGCGCAATTTTGTCTATTCAGGCTGGTGCGGGTGGTACGGAAGCGCAAGATTGGGCAGAAATGCTCCTTAGAATGTACACAAGATTTTGCGAAAAACAAGGGTATGACACGACAATTCTTGATTACACAATCGGCGACGGGGCAGGGATTAAGGGAGCGACGATTAGAATCGATGGTGACAGCGCATATGGATTTTTGAAAGCGGAAAAGGGTGTGCATAGGCTAGTACGCATTTCGCCTTTTGACAGTAATGCTCGTAGGCACACGAGTTTTGCTTCCGTTGAAATTATGCCACAAATCGAGGATGAAGGTGAAATTGAAATTAAGGATAGCGACCTCAAAATCGATACATATCACAGTGGCGGTTGTGGTGGGCAAGGTGTAAATACAACCGATTCGGCGGTTCGAATTCGCCATATACCAACGGGGATTGTGGTGCAATGTCAAAACGAGCGCAGTCAAATTCAAAACAAAGAAACGGCGCTCAAGGTTTTGCGTGCGAAATTAGCTGTTTTGTATGAAGAGGAACGCTTAAAAAACATCAAGGAAGTGCAAGGCGGGCTCAAAAAAATTGAGTGGGGCAGTCAGATTCGCAGTTATGTTTTCTGCCCGTACACTATGGTCAAAGATCATAGAACAGATTATGAAACCAGTAATATTTCGGCAGTTATGGACGGCGATATTATGGATTTTATTATGGAATATCTTAAAAAAAGTGAGTAAATTATGGAAAAAATCAGCTTTCGTAAGGCTAAAGCAAGCGATTATGACTCAGTAAACGCCTTTACAAGAGAATTGTTTGAATATCACAAGGAGTTAGCGCCAAATATTGTGGGTAACACTGAATTTGAAAATTACTGTACGGAAGATTTTGCAAGCGAAACGACGGACGACGATAAAGCGTGGTTTGTGGCTGAATGCGGTAACGAGATCGTGGGGACTGTTTTAGCTTATATTACCGCAAATAGATTTAATAAAATTTATTGTTATGTGGATAGTTTGTTTGTGCGTGTGGGTTTTCGTGAATGTGGTATCGCCTCTGGTTTAATGGGGAAAGTAGAGGAGTTTGCTAAAGCAAACGGCGTAGATTCTATTCAGTTAAATATTTGTTCAAATAACGAAATCGGGGCGAAATTTTACGAAAAGTGTGGGTTTAAATCAATTAGTATCAAGCTTGAAAAGGGAATTTAGAGGTAGAAAATGAGTGAATATTTAACACGAATGAAGCAAAAAGTTGCAGAAATTCGCAAAAAAGACATTGTAAATATTTTGGCAATTGAAAGCAGTTGCGATGAAACAAGTGTTGCGGTGGTACAGAACGGGCGAAAGGTTTTGTCAAATATTATTTCAAGCCAAATAGATATTCATCGCCATTTTGGTGGTGTTGTGCCTGAAATTGCGAGCAGAAACCATATTCTCAACATTATTCCGCTTGTAAATCAAGCGCTTGATAGTGCGGGGTTAACTTGGGATGATATTGACTGCATAGGAGTTACGCAAGGGGCGGGACTTGTCGGAGCTTTGTTAGTTGGTTTAACTACAGCAAAAGCGTTAGCGTATGCACTTGATAAACCTCTTTTTGGAGTGAATCACATTATGGGGCATATTTCGGCAAATTATATCGCTTTCCCACAATTAGAACCACCATTTGTGTGCCTTATTACCAGTGGCGGACATACTGCTATTGTTGATGTCAGGGATTATAATTCGCTACATAGAATCGGATCAACACAAGACGATGCAATAGGCGAAGCGTTTGACAAAGTTGCGAGAGTTTTGGGGTTAGAGTATCCTGGCGGAGTCAAAATTGACCGAATTTCCGAAGGAATAGAACCGAAATTAAAGTTTATAAAGATTGAAAATTCACACACAAATTACGATATGAGTTATAGCGGACTCAAAACTGCCGTTATAAATTATGTGCATAAATTGGAGCAGAACGGCGAAAAAATTGATGTCGCTCAAATTTCGGCATCTTTTCAGCAACAAGCGGTTGATTTGGTTGCGCCCAAAACTGTTCGTGCTTGTCTAAATCTCGGTAGAAATAAAATCGTTATGGCGGGCGGTGTCGCTGCCAATAGTTGTCTGAGGCGCACTTTGGGGGAATTATGTAAGCAAAACAATATCAGCCTATTTTATCCGCCGATGGAATTTTGTACTGATAACGCAGCGATGATAGGTTCGGTCGCCTATTATCAAATGCAAAAAAGTGAACCAAATGATCTCGATATTTCTGCGCTTGCTAGCATAGAAATTTAATTGGTAATTACTTTTATGCGTTAAAAACACTAAATATCTGATTTTACTGAGTGGGAAACCACTCTTTTTGTTTGTTTCAATAAGTCATAAGGTGGGCAAGGTTGCGCATAAGATTATGTATGGCACGCTTTTCATTTTTTAGGTTTTGGAACAATGCTCAAATGGGAATCAGAGATGATTTTTGCGAAAACAAAAAGTGGTACACGCTACTATTTTTGCTCGTGGGAATTGGAATTGTTTGTGGGCTGATAGCGGGTATCAAAATCGCCCCTGATGTGTCGGTGGAGAGAATTCCTGATTCATTTTTGCGTAGATTTATCACAGGTGATATATCAATTTGGGGGCTAGTTTTTTCACGAATTCTAGTCGATTTAGGGCTTTTGCTAATAATTTTTGTGACAAATTGCCGACCATTTATGTGCTTTATTAGTTTTGTTTTGCTCACTTATCGTGCCTTTTGTTTTGGGATAACTAGCACAATTTTGATAGCAATTTTCAAGGTAGGTGGCGTTTTAAATGTGATTTTGGTGATTTTACCGACGCAAATTCTGTTACTGCTCGCACTTATAATCTTTGCTGTCACTTGTATTAGTTACAATTTTGGTTGCAAAGTTTACGGAGGCAGTATATTTTGTGCTGAATTTTGGGAGCGTTCGCATAATACGATTTATCTTTCAATGTTGTTAATAGGTATCGCCATCATTTTGGAAGTCTTGCTGTTGCCGTGGCTTAGCACATTTTTGATAGTAAGTTAAGAAGTCAATACATAAATTGAAATGTTTTGCAAAGACTACTTGCAGGAGGTTACAATGAAAAAATTGACAAAAAATTTGGTGTTAATAATGCTTATGGCGATAATATTTGCAACTGGGATAACAATATTTTTAAGCCCGCAAACCGCTTTTGCAATAGATACAAAGCACACCGCTAAAGCGGAAGTTTTGATGGATTATGGTACAGGGCAGGTGCTTTGCGAACGAAATTCGCAAGAGCATTTGCCGATTGCGAGCGTGACGAAACTCACCACACTTTTACTTGCGTTTGAAGCGCTTGAGCGGGGAGAATTGCAACTTGACCAGAAACTGACTGCTAGCGAAAAAGCGGGAGGAATGGGTGGTTCACAGGTTTTTATCGACGCAGGAGCGGAGTATACGGTGGAAAATCTTCTGCACGCAATAATAATTAGTTCGGGTAACGATGCGAGTGTTATGATTGCGGAAGCGTTGGCTGGAAGCGAAGCAAATTTTGTGACGATAATGAACGAACGTGTGCAAGAATTAGGTGGCAAAAACACGAATTATGGTAACTGTACAGGCTTGCCTTGTGCGACGGCGTATAGTTGCGCAAACGATGTGGCTCTTGTGATGCGTGAAGTCCTTTCGCACCCGATTTATTACGAAATAAGCGGTATTTGGATGGAAGATTTTGTGCATCCGTCAGGCAGAATTACGCAAATGGCAAACACCAACAAGCTTTTGAGAAGCTATAGCGGGTGCGACGCTGGAAAAACAGGTTCTACTAGCGAGGCGGGTTTTTGTATGAGCGCTTCTGCTTTGCGGGGTGATATGAGACTAATTTCGGTCGTGTTAGGTGCGGAAAATAGTAAGGCAAGATTTAGCGAATGTGCCTCGTTACTTGATTATGGCTTCGATAATTTTGTTGCTCAAAATGTATTGTCATCTAGTGAAGATTTGACAATTTCTCCAGATATCCGTAACGCAAAAAATTCCCCACAAATTCGGGCAGAAAAGTCTTATCAAACCATTAATAAGCGTACGCAAGAACAGACTCTTGAGGTGAATTATATTCTCGAACCGCTTAGCGCTCCATTACGTCAAGGGGATGTTGTCGGGAAAGCGGTCATCACCGATAATGGCGTGGTTGTGGCTGAAATTAATTTGATTTTGG
Source organism: Alistipes finegoldii (assembly GCA_963614045.1). Taxonomy (GTDB): domain Bacteria; phylum Bacillota; class Clostridia; order Christensenellales; family UBA1242; genus UBA7867. The sequence goes on from CAVEBU010000026.1 coordinate 14,065, forward strand.
CTAATGACGTTGAGGCAAAATCTATCATAGACCACGTCCGCACAATTACACAAAATTGGTAATCAAAAATTTCAAAAAATACTTACAAAATTCAAATTAATAACAAAAAGAGGGTGAAAACAGCCCTCTTTTTCTATACTTATACCAAGTTGTAGTGTTTTTTTGTGCCAATTTTTACTACTTTACTAAATTTTTGCAACTTTTAGTCGTCTTTGGTGCAAGTGCCGTCGCTTTTGAGAAAAATCTTTAGATAATTAAAGTGACTTTCCTCAATTTTCTGAAGCTCGCCACACATTTCTAGCAGGTTTTTATCGCAGTCCTTGTGGTCACAAAGATCTTTATAGCACTGTAAAGTTCCCATAACTGTCCCTAAAAGTAGCATTTCGGCGATGTGGCGGGTCGATTTGTCTGTGAGTGTCGACATTTTTACGCTTGTCCAAAGCTTCGCCTTTTCGAATAAATTGTTGTCCGCAAGCTCCTTGCCGTCCTCTTTGGCAATTTGTTCACAGTTTTTGGCGAATTTCTCATAACGTTCCTTTTCCTCACGAAGCTCCGCACGTAGCACCTTACTTTCCACATTACTTTCAATGTCCGCAATGCTTTGTATCGCTGTTCGACAATTTTGATAAATGCTTGTTAACAATTCGTTGTCTTTTTCAGTCATTTTTTCCTCCCGATCTAATTATTTCCACACTTTCTTGCTTTATGCAATATTTTTATTCATAGTATCCATTTTGGGTGTAATTGGGGCGCAGGCTTAAGGATTTGGATCAAAATTGAAGTTAAATTGAGATGAAATTGGGTGAGATTTGGGGAAAATTGAGGCGAAGCTTGGGCTGGATTTAGTGAAATTGGACGAAATTTGGGGGAAAAATGGGGGAAAATTGGCAAAAAATGTAAAATTTTTCAACAAATTTCG
>CAVEBU010000027.1:0-14344 GCA_963614045.1 Alistipes finegoldii
GGATGCTTCCGTCCAAGAAGCGTTTTTCGGGGGATAAACTGTGTAATACGTCGTCCTTTTCACAATAATTAAACATAAAATACAATACACAAAAAGCCCGAGCGGGCTTTTTTGTCGTCTTACGGCTAGAGAGCAAATTGGTCTCTAGCCGTCATCCTGAGCGTCGACCTGCGCAAGCCTATATTCGAAGGATCTGTGAGCTTCAGCGAACCCAAATTAAAATATTAAAAGCAAAATCATTAGGTAATTATTTTTTGAGTGTTTTAACATTAATAACTATAGATGACGACAGGGGGGGGCTTGGTGCGTGCGTTCGGCACGAACGCACACTGCCCCGCAAAAGCGGGGCAAAATACGCTGAAAGCGTATGCACCAAGCCCCCACGTGTGTTATGCACTAAAACTGTTATAAAATCAAGCCCGTTATGATTATGGAATCAAGCCTGTTATGATTAAAGTCACTTTAGCTTTGTAAAGACGAAGTTTAGGTGTATTCGTTCGGTTTTCTTGAGTGGGGCGGAAGATTTCTTTTTAAGCATAATTGTGTTGGTTTCTATCAGGCGAGAAATTTTTGCGCCAGGCAAATTCCGTTCCAGCGACGCAAGTTCTTTATCAAGCAAATTGCGTTGTTTACGAAGTTTTGCGAGACGGCGGTTTTTGATTTTGTCGCCTAAATCGTTGTAAGTTTCAATATCAAAAAGGTTAAAATCGTCCGTCGTGGTGGTTTTTGGTTCAACACGTTTCGGCAGAGGTTTTTTGATAAAGTAAATTTCTTCGCTTTTGTCTTTCATAACGACTTGCATTTGGTTGTAATTTGCCGAAATTCCGTTGCGGGCGAGTTCGTTATACATATTGTCCATTAAATAGTAGTAAATATCCCAATATTTGCCGACCGTCCAACTTGTCATAAAGAGGGTCATATTACTGCCGTCGTAGGCGTAAATATGCACTTCGGGAGCGGGTTCGGTCAAAATGTAGCCGTTGCTGTGACAAACTGACTTTGCAATCTTACGAATTTTCTCCAAATCGGAATTGTATGCGACAGTAAAATACATATCCATACGGCGTTTTTTCAGCCCAGTATAGTTAATCATCGGCGAACTATAGACGATTTTATTGGGAATTGTTACTAGCTTGTTGTCAATAGTGATAATTTCCGTTGACATAATTTCAATAGAGCGGACAGTCCCCTCTATAGTGCCGAGTCTGACATAATCGCCTTGTTTAAACGGCTTGGACGTTACCAAAATCATCCCGTAAGCGATGTTGCCCAAGCTATCTTTTAGCGCAAGAGCAACCGCAACGCCCGCCGTTGTAAGAACGGCAATAAGTCCAGTAATCGGCACGCCCAATTCTTGCAAAATCAAAAGCACAAGCAAGACATAAAGCAGAATTTTTATCGCCGAATTCAAAAAGCCACGAGTGGTAGCCTCCACATTTGATTTATTTAACCAGCGAGTGATTAGTTTTTGCACGATTTTGATAATAATCATACCCAAAATGAAAGTCAAAATCGCAATTAAAATTCTCGGCCCGCCGTTCACGAAAAAGTCGCAAATCGACGACCAAATTGTATTCCAATCCATTTTTTACCTCAAATCTATGTATTTTTTCTGAATTTTCTCTTTGTTTGAAAGTTCATTTGCGAAAAGCGTAAAGTAACATTGTGAAATTTTATGACGCAAAATTCTATACCCCTTGCCCGCTTCGTCACGCAAAGTAAGGTTAGGGGAATAGCGACAGTTTTGGCAGGTATTTTTCCACAGCGTTTTATAAGGACAGTGCGCAAAATACATCAAAATTTGGTGTCCATACGCATATTCGTAAATTGCTGGGTCTTTGTTGCTGATTTCCTTGCTCCACACGAATTCACTAACGCCCAAATCTTGCAACGCTCGTACGGAAAAGTGGTTGTAAATATTCATATCCGTCCCCGCAATTAGCGTATGCCCTCGACCCAATTCGATGCCGTACGCATTTTGTATAAGCAGTGGCACATCGTCCGCTAAATTCCGCACGATTTTGGCGAGAATTCCGCAATCTTTGGTATTTGCAACTGTCGGTAGCATAAGCCCAACATTTTGTGAAAGTCCCCGCAGTTTGTCCAAATTTTGAGCAATATTTTCCGACGAAAAAATGCTTGGCGCAAACACGACTAAATCACTTTGCGAGAGTGAAACCGCACTCAAATCACTACTTTCGTTGACCACAATAATATTTGCGTATTTGGTGCGAATTTCGTCGTTTTTGCGAATTTCCTCAAGCGATTTTTCTTGTTTCATTTTTGGCAAATTCGCTTCGAAATTTGCCAAAATTTCCGCTTGAATTGTGTCGTTTAATTTCCGCCGTAAGTCTTTTAGTGCAGATTTCGGGATAAACACGTTGCCTAGCTCTATGCGGGTGACTTTTGTGTCAAAAAGCTCGCTGTCTAAATTGCCGAAAATATCCAAAATCTCACTTTCCGCATTCGGCGAAGTTTTTGCGGGCTGGCAAATGTATTCGCCAACGCAAGTAACTTCGCTTCGGGTCGGTGTGCTTGTCCGAGCGGTCGCACGAATCGGCTCACCGATTTTGGCTACAAACTCGACTTCGGCAGTATTTCGGAAAACGTTACTGGTGACTTGCGACTCTAATTCGTAATTTAGCGTGAGAAAAACATCAAGCGGGGCGGTGAGTTTGTGCTTTGTGTAAATGTAATTTATATTGCCTTTTTGCTCCACGTTGCCGACTCCAAGACTGCCTAATTCCTTGCCAAATTTGTCGCAAAATTTCAGCCCGTCGCCTTGTTTTAATGGGTGATTTGTCTTGATTCCTACTTTAAACAAATCTTTAAAACGCTCAACCGACACAAGTTCGCCGATTTTTAGCCCCAAGTGGTTTTGATTGATAGGGTTGATTACATCGTCAGGCACGCCATCGTCCAAATACGCACGATAATTGAAATCGCCCCGACTAAAAACTTGCCGAAGCTTCTTGATTTCGCCGTTTTTGTCAAAATTCCCGCAGTTAGTAATGCAATCAATCGCCCGGCGATACGTGTTGACCGTTTGCGCAACGTAGCCCGCACGACGCAGACGACCCTCAATTTTAAAACTGATTACGCCCGCCGAAATAAGCTCATTTAGGCAGTTTAGCATACACAAATCACGTGCCGAAAGCAAATAGCCGTCGCCAACTTTTTTGCCGTCTTGATACGCTTGATAAGGCAAACGACAAAGTTGCAAGCACTTTCCACGATTTCCGCTCATATTGTGTTTTAAGGCGCTAAAATAACAGTTTCCGCTAAACGCAACGCAAAGCGCCCCTTGTACAAAATACTCAATTTCAAGCCCCAAAGAAGCGATTTCCTTGATATCCTCCAATTTCGCCTCTCGGGATAAAACGACCCGACTAAAGCCCAAATCTTTGGCAATTTTTGCGCCCATTAGATTGTGAATTCCCATTTGCGTGCTTGCGTGTAACTCGATTTTTGGAAACATTTCCTTTAGCACTTTTGCGCAACCGAAGTCCTGCACAATGTAGGCATCAACTTTAGCCAAAACGCAAGCGGAAACGAGTTTTATAAAATCGGGCATTTCGTCATCACTAACTAGCGTGTTGATTGTGACATAAATTTTGACCCCACGCAAATGAGCATAGCGCACAGTTTCGGCAATATTTTCTGTCGTAAAATAGGTCGATTTCGCTCGTGCGTTGAATTCACCTAAGCCCAAATAAATCGCATCAGCGCCGTTGTTAATCGCAGACAAAAAGCTATCCCAATCACCACTCGGCGCAAGTAATTCCAATTTTTTCATTAGCATTTTCTCCATAAAAATTTTGTTTTCTTAAATTTGTAAAATCTTTATTTTCGGTTAAATTTATAGCAAAATTAATCTCAAATTTCCTTTGACATATAATTATAAAATAATTGTCACAAAATGTCAAGGGGCTTTTTTATTAAAGCGGGGGTTATTCAAAAAATTGCGAATTAAAACGGATTTCGGGGGTGTTGGGATGAATCGATTTTGCCAAATTATGATAGGTGCGAGCAAGCGAGCGGTTGTTGAGATAATAATAGCAAACGCTCAAATTTAAATAGGGGCGATAATTGTGAAAATCAGGTTCAATCCAGCCGTTTTTGTCTTCGGGTAGAGTTAGGGCGATTTTTAGCCACTCGCTAGCGGTCGAGTAATTTTTCTGTTGCATCAAAAGTTCACTAAGTTTACAAATCGTCTTTGCTCGTGGCGGAGCAAACTCAAAACTTTGGAGCAAGCTCAGTCGTGCTTTGTAGGGGTTACCTAGACGCAAAAAACAAGCGGACTTTATAATGCAGGCGTCGATTTTGTTTTCCACCCAGCCTCCGCAGTCACTTAAAAATTCGTCAAAAGTCCGAATCGCCTTGTGAATTTTGCCGTTAAAATAAAGTTCTCGTGCGTAGTAGTATTTCGCTCGTGGAGAAAGTTGCTGGTTATTTTGGAGCATTTTTTTGTAAATATTTAGATTGCGTTTTGAATACGGTTTCGGCTCTTTTTTATGCAAAATTTCAATGTCACTATACACAATTTTGCCTGAGGGAGTAATTGCTTCGTGGACGGGTTCGTGCCAAACAAAACCGAAATTTTTCCGCAAAATTCGTTCCCGATAATAGTAAAATTCGTTCGGCGACAAACTCGTTACATATTTTGCCATAATGCAGTCGGGCGGGGAAGAAGTGTTGATTTCTTGCTTTAATTTTTTGATTTTTTCGCAATTTTTTTGGTCGATAAAATCGTCCGCATCAAGCCACATAATGTAGTCGCTTGTGGCAAAAGAAAAACTAAAGTTTCGTGCCTTGCTAAAATCATCGCACCAAGCAAAATCGTAAACTTTGTCAGTGTATTGCTGGGCGATTTTTTTAGTTTTGTCGTGACTTCCTGTATCGACTATTATTATTTCGTCAGCGAAATTTTGCACGCAGTCAAGAATTCTAGCGAGGACTTTTGACTCGTTTTTTACAATCATACAAACACTTAAACTAATCATAAAAAGAATATATGAAAGCCCGACGCTCTTTGTTCGGGCTTAGTCTATTTTTTATCAGTATTGTCTTCGTCCTCGTTTGGTTTAGGGGAGTCTAAAGAAGTTGCTTCTTGCGTCTTTGGTTGCGCTTCGATAACGATTTCGTGAGTTCTATCATGCACATTTTTGTGTATTGATTCGGGCATTTGATTTAGATTTTCAATCATAGAATCGGCATATGCCAAAATATTATTTCTGCCGTTAAGTTCGTCCGATTTTTTAATTTCTTCCTCTTCTTTTTTGTTTTTGATACACAAAATTATGGTCAAAATTGCCCCGAAAATCACTGTTAGAATTATGGCTGTCAAATACCACGCAGTGCGGTTGTTTGACAAAATATAATTGCGATACACCAAGATTTCTTTAGGTGGGTTTAGTACAGTACCGTACCAGCAGTGAACCGAATAATAGGCGTAAGTTTTTGATTCGACACCTTTAGGTAATTTGAGCGTGCCGACTTCATTTGCGTTTGAACGATATTCGTTTTCAGCGGAGAAACACTTTATAATACTTAGGTTAATTTTGTTCAAAAGTTGGTCGCAAAGCGTCGCACTGCCACCACAGATATTTCGCCTAAAATCTTCGTAAATTGTGGAATACGGGATACTGATACCGAGTGCGCTTGTGGATAATTTCCCGCTTTCGTCAATTAGCGAATATTTCTGGATAATGTACTTTGACACATAAAGCCCGCTTTCGATTACGGGTTTGGTGTTTTTGATGTCCTCTTCTGTAATGCCGTAAAATTTGCAGTACGCATCAAAACTTGCAAACGAAATTGAAAAATTGTAAGTATATTCGTTGTTGGGATCCGAACCATGCTGAATTTTTACGCCGTCCGAACTCTGCCCATGAGTCCGTAAGTAATTTTCTTGCGTTTTGGCGTACTGACTAATTTTTTGCATAATTTGTGTCGGATTCAGTCCCAAGTCGGTACAAGCTGTGCTATCAACCTTGATTTGAAACTCATTACTGCGTGAGCCGTCTTGATAATAAATAGTATATTGAGAAGCGTTGCTACACCCCGCAAACAAAAAAATTGAGCAAAGTAGCATACAAAAGCAAAAGCTTACTGTCTTAAATTTTACCAAAGTGATTATCTCCTAGAAGTGTTATCTACAATATATTAGCAAGAATTAGCAAAAAAATCAATCTTTTTGCCCAAACTTTTGCGAGATTTAAGCATAATACAATAATTTATGTGCGTTTTGGGTAAAATATTTAAAATTGTGGCGATTTTATTTGACAACAAAGGACTTAATTTTGTATAATTAGACAAATTATAGTATAAACTTGGAATTTGGGCAAAAACTAAAACTATAATAAAAAGGAGGAAAAATGCTTAAGTCTACAATTTCAAGAAAATGGACAATGTTAGCTGTGATTTGTGCTGTTATTTTGGCGGTTAGTTTGTTGTTCGCTGGTTGTGGTGCAAACGATTCAAATAATATTACAATCGACAATATGGGCGACAGAACAAATAACACAACAACTGCTGATAGTACCACAGTTTTGGCAACGGGTGGTTCGGCAACGCAGTCAAATAGTGTTTACACGGCGAACGCCGACGATGGATATGAATTGGCATATTGGAATATGACAAGCAATAGTGTTACGGTCAAGTTTGCGACAACAGATTCGGTTACGGCAACTTCGGGTCAAACTTTTGAGCCAGTGTTTGTAAAGACGGCAGAAGTTACTTTGGTGGCAAACGAAACCGATTTGCAAACGGCAATGACAAATAACGCCAATATTAGACTGACTGCCGATATTGTTACTTCAAGTTTTACCCCAGTTACTACATTTTCGGGAATGTTGGACGGCGCAGGGCATAAGATTACTGTAAATTACACTTCATCTACCACAAATACAGGTGGCTTGTGCGGTACTTTGACGGGTGTAATCAAAAATATCATCGTTGACGGCAAGATTACGGGTACAGGAGATGCAACTCAAATGGTTGGTGGCTTTGCGGGTTCGATTAACGGCGGACTGATTTCGCAAAGTGAAAATCGTGCAAGTATTTCTGGAAATGGAACGTCGGGCGGATTTGTAGCGCAAGCGACCAACACGACCGTTCGTGGCAGTACAATTAACGGCTGTACGAATTGCGGGTCAGTTGTCGGGGTAAACGCAGGTGTTTTAATCTATTCTAACGGCACAAAGGAAAGCCCGCTTGTAAATTTGGCAAATAACAAAAACACTGGTTCAGCGGGAAATATATCTTAAGAGACCGAATTGTATAAAAGTATGCGCTAGAGTGAAAGGGCATACTTTTTTTACAAACAATGCCCAAATTCAACAAAAAATTTGCAGAAAGTGACTTGATTTTTGCTTAAATATGATATATAATATCACAAAAAAATGGGGCAAAAATGGGTTTGAAAGATTTGATTTTAGGTGGGTTAACGGGCAGAATAGGGCGAACGGGTGGCGAATTTGAGCGGTTGAATATCGATTCGCTTGACGCTTCCAAAATCGGAATTTATCGGCCTGTAACATTTTACGATATCACCAAACTTGTGCGAATTATGGGCAAAAACACACCGCTGATTGTGAATTTTATGGAATTAAAACCCACTGAGGCGGGACGCAGTCTTGATTTTGTGTGCGGAGGTGTGTGCGCATTGGGTGGAAGATTTGAGAAAATCGGCGACGGAATTTACTTTTTCGCACCGAAAAAACCTACATTAAATACGGATAAAAAATACAAAAGGACTTAATATGAAGATAAAATATTTTTACATAATTTCGTTAATTATTATCGCTGGCGACCTTATTTCAAAGCATTTTTTGGAGGGTGTCACTGCGGAGTTTTTGCGAGGATTTGTCAGCATTTACAGTGTGCATAATTACGGGGCGAGTTGGAGCATTTTGAGTGGCGCACAGTGGCTTTTTATCGTGCTTGCGGTAGTTTTTGTTGCGGGAATGATTGCGTTTGATTTGTTTTACAAGCGAGATTTTAGAGCGAACGGCTGGTACAAAACGGGTTACGCCTTGCTTTTAGGCGGAATTATCGGGAATTTGGTGGATCGCATCGCTTTTGGCTACGTTCGTGACTTTATCAAGCTGGAATTTATGAACTTCCCGATTTTCAATATCGCTGACATTGCTCTTACTATTGGTTGCATTTGCTTGGTTATTTGGTTGCTGTTTTGGGGAATTCGTGGCGAAAAGGAAAAAGAGCTGATTAAGGTTGAGGACAAGTGATTTTTTATGGAAAAAATTGAAATTACTGAGAACGAGAAAGGCGAAAGGCTTGACACATTTTTAACGGAACGCTATGCCGAATTTTCCCGAAGCGGACTGCAACAACTCATAAAGCGGGGGCATATTACCGTCAACGGCGAAACAAAAAAATCGGGGTACGGGTTGCGTGTGGGCGATGTGATTGAGATTGAATTTGTGACACCTATAAAGATAAATTTGGTTGCGCAAAATATTCCTTTGAATATCGTGTATCAAGACGAAGATTTGGCGGTTATCAATAAACCGCAAGGGCTGACCGTTCATCCAAGTCCTGGTCACCCCGACGGGACTTTGGTCAACGCTCTACTGTACCATATAAAAGATTTATCGGGGATAAACGGCGAATTGCGTCCAGGAATTGTGCATCGGCTTGACAAGGATACGAGCGGGCTTATGCTTGTGGCGAAAAACGATTTTGCACACAGAAATTTGGCGAAGCAAATCGGCGAAAAAACTTGCGTTCGGCGATATATAGCGCTTTTGGAAGGGCATTTTACCCCAAGCGAATACGAATTGACGACGAATTTTGCAAGGTCTAGCAGTGATAGGAAGAAAATGGCGGTGACCAAAAATCCCGACGACAGAGTGGCAATTACCAAATTTATTGTCAAGGAATATTTGGGTAACTATACGCTCTGTAATTGCATTTTGCGAACGGGACGCACGCACCAAATTCGTGTTCATTCGGCATATTTAGGTCACTCGATTGTCGGCGACCAACTTTACGGTATCAAAAAGCAAAAATTCGACCTAAACGGACAGCTCTTGCATTCCGAATATATCGAATTTACACATCCGAGAACGGAGGAGCGATTAAGTTTTTCGGCACCGTTACCCGACTATTTTGAGAGAATTGTAAATATTTTGCGTAAAAAATCAAATAATTCTTGACATTTTTTGGGTTTTTAAAGTATAATTATATGAAACTTTTTTAGGGAGGAAATATGGCTAATTTGGAATTTAAACGTGCCATTAATTTTATGGGTTTTTTGGCGACAATGCTTATCGCACTTGCGCTAGTAATTTCGCTTATTGTTTCGCTTTTTCAGAGCGGTAGCGGAATTTTGATTTTCAAAATCACTGACGTTGTGTCTGCTCTTGTGTTCTTTTCTAGTATTTTGGCATACTTTATCACGATTGTTGCAGGGTTTTATTATGTCAAAACGAAAAGCAACAGGTGGTTTTTGGCACTTCAAATCATCGGCACAGTTTTCATAATCGCTGCAGTGATTATCGGCGCATTTTGTTAGGTGAATATGAAGCTAAAGACGGAAATGATTGTATTTATTAGCGCCATCGGGCTTGCTATTGTTTTTGCGTGCCTTATTTCTGTATGGCGTGGCTTTGCGATTTTTATGGGGGCGTCCTTATTCGTGGCGAGCGTGATTTTTACCTACTATAGATACCTAAAATCTAATGCTTACAAGCAACAAATCAAAGAGCAAAAATACCAAGATGCGTATGTTTACGCTGAGGAAAATGACACGAATTTCGACCCCGACAATTTCACATATTCAAAAAAAGATGAGCGTCAAATTGCGTCAAATATTCGTGGGCTGAAAACGGTTTTGTGGGCGGGAATCGGGCTTTGTGCTTGCTCGCTCGCAATTACGGTTTTTGGTTTTTTAATGGTTTTATAGATTAATTTTAGGGGAGAGATTCAATATTGCACTTTGCTATTGACAAAATCTAATTTATTTGATATAATCGTAGTGCAATTCGAGATTTCATTTAAAAACTTTTTATAATTTTGTTATTTTATAATTTTGTTATTTTATTATTTTTATTTATTTTACCATTCATTGAATTATTTTTTTTAAAACTTTACACACAAAATGAAATTGAAGAATTGCATTTTTTATGCGGTTGTGGCGGAACGGCAGACGCGCTAGGTTCAGGTCCTAGTGAGCTAATAGCTCATGGAGGTTCAAATCCTCTCAACCGCACCAGATTTGTTGGCAAAACTCAAAAAGCGTTTAAAACGTCAGCGAGTTTTGTTTTTTTTGTTTACAAATCCGCCATTTTCCTAGAGAGCCGAAGCGCTCTTTTTGCTAAAAAAAGTTGAAATTCCGCTTCTTTTGGCGAAAGTGAATTTTGTATAGCGCTACAGTTGTTTTTTTGCGGGTGCAAGTGATAAATTTGCATAGCGAAGGGGAAAATTGTTGTGGCGGTGATTAAATTGATAAACTAAAGTATCACAAAAACGAAAGGAAGGGAATTTCATTTTAATTTAACGAAAAGGAGTAAAAAATGCAAAAAAATCTAATCAAAAATACAGCATTTGCTAGAATTTTGGCGGTTTTGCTGGTTGTGGCGAGTGTGTTGGTGGTGTTTTCCGCTTGCGGTGGAGGGACGAGTCCTGACGGCACGTGGAAAGTAGACAAAATTGTGGTGGATAACGTCACAATCAAGGCTTCCGACACTGACAAAAAAGGGTATGACGATGTGTTTAAGAACGTGATTATCCTCAATAAAGACAAGACAGGTAAGGTGACAATGGGGACATCAGCGGAGGTTAGCGCAACGTGGAAGCAAGAAAATTCCGCAATTACAATTACATACGGTGGCAAAGATTACGGCTATATTTTGAGCGGTACGGAACTTACTAAAACGGACGGCACGACCAAGATTTTTTACAAAAAATCGTAGTTAAATGGCAAATCATAACAAAAAGGCTTTGAGATTACTCAAGGCCTTTTGTCTTAAGGGAAGCGGTAATTAATTTTTGCTAACTGCTGAGCTGTTTTGCTTTTTGGGGTGGTGCGTGTTGCGAAGAGTCTTACGCTTTTTACCTAGCTTACTGCTTCCGTTGATTGAAATTTTGTCGTTGTAGCGACTGCCGGTTGTTTTACCCGAAATAATGGCACGCTTTTCACGAGATTTTATATTGAGTTTTTTGCCACGAGGCTTGTTGACCTCACGTTTTACCACGCCAGCATTTTCATCCAAAGTGAGCGTCGAAGCGGTGATTTTGGAATGAGTCTTCTTCTCAATTTCCAGAATCTCCTTGACTTGCTCGGGGTTGTTTAGTAGGGTGTAGGCGTTACCCGATTTGCCCGCACGTCCCGTTCTTCCGACTCTGTGGATGTAATATTCGTTGTTTTGCGGAAGGTCAAAATTTATGACGTGCATAATGTCCTTGACGTCAATTCCACGAGCAGCGATATCCGTTGTCACAAGCAAGTTGTTAAGTTCCGCTTTGTACTCGTTCATCACACGCTTGCGAATAGGTTGAGGCATATCGCCATGCAAAGCGAGTGCCATAAAGCCCATTTTTTGTAGATATAATTGCACGCTGTCCACCATTTTTTTGGTATTACAGAAAATTATCGTCCTACCACGTGGAAGTTGGGTAAGCAAAGCGTATAAAGTCCGCTTTTTCTTGTCTTTAGGGCAAACGAAATAGCTTTGCTTGACGCTTGCAATCGTTGTGTTCGGCGAACCAACTTGAATTGTTATCGGCTTGCGCATAAATCTGTTGGTGATAGCCATTATGTCCTTGCTCATCGTTGCGCTAAACATAACTGTTTGGCGGTCTTTTGGGGTGTTGCGTAAAATTTCTTCGATATCATCTCTAAATCCCATATTAAGCATTTCGTCCGCCTCGTCAAGCACAACGTGTTCCACAAGTCCTAACTTTAAGGTTCTGCGCTTAATGTGGTCAAGCACCCGACCTGGTGTGCCGATAACAATATGTGCGCCACGCTTTAGGCTGTAAATTTGCCGTTGCATATCCGCACCGCCGTAAACGGCAATCGCCCGCACGCCCTCAAGGTTGCTAGTCACTTTTCTAACTTCAAGCAAAATTTGCTCCGCCAACTCTCTCGTTGGACAAAGCACAATGCTCTGTACATATGGTTCTTGAGTGGTATTTTGAATAATCGGCAACGCAAAAGCATAAGTTTTGCCTGTACCTGTTTGACTAAGCCCGACAACGTCCTCGCCACGTAACACAAGCGGAATTGCTCGAGCCTGAATTTCTGTCGGCGTAGTAATTTCTAAATCGTGCAAAATTGACACAATTTCGTCACTAAGCCCAAGATTGCTAAATGTTTTCATAATTTTTACCTCAATAATTGTTTTTGTACAAAATAAATTGTTGCGTTTGATGACAGCAATTTTGCGCCTTACTTTTGTAAAATCAAAAAAAACAAATAAAGAGATATTTGCCAAGCGCATTATAAATAAATAATGATTTGTACTTGCGTCAAGTATATCATAAGACTAGACTTTTGTCAATATCAAATTTGCATAAAGTTTTCTCTTTTTGTTAAAGTTTTAATTGAGTTCAAAAAGTATAAATTTGTGTAAAATAGTTGTAAGATTTCTAAAAAAAGTGATATACTAACTACTGTTAAAAAACAAAAAGGAGCAAAAATGAAAAATAAATTAGCTAAAATATTATGCTTTGCGCTACTTGTAATTACTTTGCCTTGTTGCGTTATGCTTTCAGGTTGTTCAAGTAGTTCGGTGGCTGTAAAGAGTATTGAATATAGTAGAACGGACGGACTTGTAGACATTTATACTATAACTTACACAGACGGAAATACTCAAGAATTTAAAGTTAAAAACGGAGCAGACGGTCAAGACGCTGAAAAAATAACCATTAGCGAAGCGTATCAAGATTATAAAACTGCAAACCCTGATTCAACTTTAACTTATGACGAGTTTTTGAAAGCATACTTAACTGTAGAAAACAACGATAAAACAAAAGTTATAAATCAATGCTTGCTGTCTAGTTTTATACTTTATTCTGAATTCAAAGTTGACAAAACAGTTCAAACAAGTTTCTGGCATACTACCACGCAAAAGACGATTTCCAGAAGCGGTGGTTCGGGTGTTTTGTATAAAATTGACACCGAAAATGATGTTGCATACATTATCACCAATTATCACGTAGTTTACAGCTCAGATGCAAATGCTGATAACAACGGCAATATTGCGTACCGCATTTTTGGGTATTTGTACGGTTCAGAGGGTTCTAGTACAGTTGTTACCGACTCTAGCGGGAATTACGTACTAAAAGACGGTTATCCTCAATTTGAATACGGCGACAGCGGGCTTGAGTTTGAATACGTTGGCGGAAGTGCTGAGAAAGATTTAGCAATTATCAAGACAAGTGCAAGCAAATTGTTGGCTATCAACAGTCAAGCTAAAGAAATTACCTTTGCGGACGATTACACAGTAGGCGAAACAGCGATTGCAATCGGTAACGTTGAAGGAAACGGTATTAGTGTTACTGAAGGTATTGTAAGCGTTGATAGTGAATACATCGCTTTGGCGATTGATGAAACCCGTATTTACCGCACAATGCGAATTGACACAGCGATTTATCATGGTAGTTCAGGTGGTGGACTGTTTAATGATAAGGGCGAACTAATTGGCATTACGAATTCAGGTGATGAAGACGACGAAAACGTCAACTATGCAATTCCTTTAAGCATCGTCAAAGGCACAGTTGAAAATATTATGTACTACTATCTTGACGGCGATCCCGAAACAACTGGTGCATACAAAGTTAGTCTCGGTGTAACAGTCAATTCGTCATCAACCAAATTTGTCTATGACGAAGAATCTGGTAGCGCTCGAATCGTCGAAGTTCCGTACGTAACTGAAATTACAAAGGGTTCAATAGCAGAAACTTTAGGTTTACAAGTCAACGATATCCTAAAGTCAATCACTATCAACAACACAGAATACGAATTTGACAGAGCCTACGAAATGGGCGACTTGCTCCTAACCTTGCGTTCAGGTGATAAAATTGCCCTCACAATTTCACGCACCTCGACAGACACGAAAAAAGCCGAAACCATAACAACAGCTGGGTATATGATTGAGAATAGTGATTTGGTAGCGCTAGCATAGGTTTTTTCGGTGTTTAAGCTACGCAACTCGGCGTCGTTTCAAAAAATTCTAGACAGTTACGTATGTCATTATACGTGCCTGCCTAGAATTTTTCTTACTTCTAGATTTGCTTGCTTCTCCCCCGAAAAAACTGCGCAAGCCTATATTCGAAGGATCTGTGAAGCGGTTTACCGCTGAACCCCAATTAAAAT
>CAVEBU010000028.1:0-13756 GCA_963614045.1 Alistipes finegoldii
AAAAGTCAATTTGCGATTATTAATTTATGGGATTACAGCTTTGACAATAATATTTTACTTAAAAAGCTTAATAAAATGATTAAATTTTAAAAAAATTTTGTATTTTTATAAAAATTTTTGAATATTGGGGTTGACAAGTGCATTTTTTTATGCTACTATTAGATAAATTTTAACAAAAGGAGGATATAAAAATGAAACAAACTATAACAAAAAACATTTCTTTGGAGGGGTGCGCACTATCTTTTTATATCCTCTTTAATGGGGCAAACTAAAAGGACTGCGTCTTTCAAAAATATTTATATTTATATATAGATTAAAATCAAAAAAATAACAAAAAATTAATTTAAACGAGGTAATTTATGAGAAAATCAACAAATTATGCTCGTATAGATAAGAAAAATCGCAAATTAAAACAAAAAGAACAGAAATTCTTGGATAAATACGGGATTGAACCGCAAGAATCCAAGCCAAAAGAAAAGCAATCGCTAAAACATTTGAAACAGTTTTTGCCGTATCTTAAAAATGAGAAAAAGACACTTGCATTACTAATTGCACTTTACATAGTTTACATTATGGCAAGTATTTTATCGCCATTGTTACTAAGTCGAGTTGTTGATACGGTTATGAATGCTAATTACGCTGATTCGTTTAAGAATCTAGGGTTTTTCTTAGGAACTTCGATTATAGTATCACTATTTTGGATTGGGCTAGCCTATCTGCAAGGCAAGATTTTTTATAATATGTCATATAGAATTAGGCTCAATATTGTAAAACAACTTTCGCACACAAAAATCAGCAAGTTTAATACAACTAGTTCGGGCGAAATCCTTTCAAGAATTAATACTGACCCAAATGAAATGGTAGAGGAATTTGACACAATTTTTAGATATATACCGCAAATAGGTCGTGAAATCGGACGTGTAGTCCTTATGTTTGTGTTTAGTTGGTTAATCGGTGGTTTCGTAATAGTCGGCGGAATAACAATGTTGGTTATTGCAAATATTATGATTAAAAAGGTTCTCAACCCCGCCAAGCAACTTTCATCAAAAATTGATGATAAATATATGGCAGAAAGTAACGAACTCGTGAAAGGTATCCGCGATATAAAAAGTTTGAATATTTTTGGTCATTTTTTGGCAAAATTCAAGCAAATGAGTACTCACAAGAGAAATTCGGAACTAAATATTAAAGTTAAAGAATCGATAAATGAATCAATTGTTTATGACCTGATTTTTGCACTTTTTGATGTAGGTTTGATTGCTCTGGGCATTTATCTAGTAATCATTGGCGAAATAACACTCGGTGTATTAAGTACTATACTGATTTACGATTATGATGTTATGGCGACATTTGTAAATATGGCACAAATCAAAAAATCACTCTACACTGCCGACATTCACGCAAAGCGTATTACGGAAATTTTTGACCCAGAAATTTATCCAAAGGAAGAATTTGGGACAAAATCGCTTGAAAATGCGAACGGCACGATTGATTTTGAAAATGTTACGTTCGATTACGGCGAAAACCAAATTCTCGACAACCTGAATTTGCACATAAATGCGGGCGAGTGTATCGGTATTGTGGGGCGTTCGGGCGAAGGAAAAAGCACGATTTTGAGCCTTGTTCCACGCATTAACGACCCAAAAACTGGCGAAATTCTTATTGACGGAGTGGATATTCGTGAGTTGAGTGAAGAATCGCTTCGTGGTACTGTAAGTATTGTTCCGCAAAGTCCGTATATTTTCAACTTAAGTATTCGGGACAACCTAAAGCTCGTCAACCCTAACGCTACCGACGAAGAATTGCGAGAAGCATGTCGCAAAGCAAACATTCTCGACTTTGTTGAAAACTGCGAAAAGGGTTTTGACACGATTGTTGGCGAAGGTGGTGTCGTGCTTAGCGGTGGTCAACGGCAAAGATTGGCAATCGCTCGTGCGTTCCTAAAGCAAAGTAAAATTTTGCTCCTTGACGAAGCGACAAGTGCTTTGGACAACGAGAGCCAAAACGAAATCAAAAAGTCCATTCGCGAAATCAACAAATCTTGCACGATAATCATCGTTGCGCATAGGTTAAGTACAGTGCTTGACTGCGACAAAATTGCCGTTCTTTCGGGTCACAAAATTGTTGCACTGGGCAAGCATGACGAGTTGATGAAAACTTGCGAAATTTATCAAAATCTATACAAGCAAGAAAATTAATCAAAAAATAGGAAAAATAGGAAAAAATCAAAAAAAATGCTGAAAAAACACAAAATTTCGTGATTTTACAGCATTTTTTGTTATAAAAACAGCAAAATACAAAAAAACGGAAGCGATTTTTATGCTCCCGTTTTCTTATTAAAATCTGCAATTTTTTAAGCTTAATTTATTTTTTGTGATTTTTTGGGTATTTTTTATGATTCAGCGAATTTCTTAGCTTGCTCGAATTCCTTGTCAAAAAGTTTCTCTTTTAATTCAATCGAGTCAATTAGCGCTTTAACTAATTTCTCAAGCTCGGAATCGCTCTTGTAGTCGCTTTCGCAAACGTAATTTACTCGTTCGTCACGCAAAAGCTGAAGACTCATCCCCTGCCGATTTTGAGGATAAACCGCAATCGCAGTTCCGCCCTTTTCCTTGACCAAAGTCATACAAGGGATATCCGTCACCCCGTCGCCGATGTAAATCATATTGCGAAATTCCACACGCTTCTTTTCGATTCGCTGGTTCACAGTTTCGTCGTCGCTCAAATTCTCAGCACCCTTGCAAATGCGGAACAAAAACTGCGTTTTTACCGTATAATTCACGACAGATTTTACCCAATACGCTTCGCCGTTTTTGTCATACAAGAATTCACAACCGAACACGTTTTTGAGTTCGTTGTAAATCGGGCAACCCTCCAAAATCTCCTTGTTTCCCGACGTGATAACATAATGCTCCAAGGTCATACCCTTGCTTTCGGCGTACTTGTTTAGCCTCCCAAACCACGTGCTGACCCCGTCAAACAGCTGAATATCCTTGCCCAAACTCTTGAGGTAGTCACGAGTTAGTTTTATCCCCCGAGCCTCACACTCGTCAATCATCACCCGCAAGAAACTTAAAATCGGGTCAGCGTTGTTTTTGAGTGAAAAATCACGACATTTCGCCCAAAATTCCTCTTTTTTCAGTCTCAAATTTGGGATAAACGAGAACGCTTGCATATCGTCCGTCGCCAAAGTTTTATCAAAATCGTAACAAATTGCGATTATCTTTTTGCTCATAAATTCTCCTAAAATTCACGATTTTTTGTGATTTTTTTGTATTTTTTGCGAATTTTCCAGCCAATTCGTGTTCTATGCGCCGTACTGACCGCCGTCAATTCTAATGACTTCGTTATTGATAAAATCCGCCTTATCGCTCGCCAAAAACAGCACCAAATTCGCAACATCTGTTTCCGTTCCCGCACGACGCAAGAAGATTTTCTCCTCCTCGCTCCTTATAAAATCGGCGTCCATACCGCCAACTTCACTTTCCGTTGCGATAAAACCTGGCGCTATCGCATTTACGTTCACGTATGGGGCGAACTGCATAGCGAGATTGTGCGTCAGAGAAATCAGCCCCGCCTTTGAAGCGTCATAATCTACGCACATCGGGAAATATGTATTCAGTCCGTTCGTGCTGGCGATATTGATAATTTTGCCCGCTTTCCGCTCCACCATTTGCGTGCCGACGAATTTGGACATCAAGAACGCACCGACCAAGTTTACCGCCAAAGTTTTCTTGAAATTTTCCGCCGTTTTGTCCGCAAAAAGCGAATCAATCGATATGCTTGCGTTGTTGACCAAAATATCAATATGCCCGAATTTCTTCATCACTTGCGTGTAAAAATCGGCAACTTCGTTCTCGTTTGCCAAATCACATTTGGCGCAAAAACACTGCACGCCTTTTTGCTCAATCTCCGCTTTGACTTTTTGTGCTTTTTCGTGATTTTTTTGATAGCAAAAAGCGACGTCGCACCCCGCAGTAGCAAACTGCAAGGCAATTTCACGTCCGATTCCACGACTTGCGCCCGTTATTAATACGACTTTGCGTTCCATTTTCCCCCACCTTAATATTAAAATTCAAAATTTCGTTGGTGTTGCACAATACAACACTTTACAAAAAAGAGAGCGTTTTCGCCCTCGATTTATGCCCTTGAGAAATACTTGCCGTCCGAAGTTGTGACGATGATTTTCTCGCCTGCGGTAATGAACAGTGGCACACGCACAATCAAACCCGTTTCCATAGTCGCCTCTTGGTTGGACGATGTTGCGGTCGATGGGTTGACGCTTGTGACGGTCATTTCAATCTTCTCGGGAAGAGTTACGCCCAAAAGTTCGTCGCCCAAATATGCTGCCTCAACCTCCAAATTGTCAATCAAATATTCCTTGTCGTCGCCAATACGCTCGGCAGGAATCTCCAACTGCTCGTAGGTTTGGTTGTCCATAAACACGTAAAAATTGCCGTCGCTGTAAAGATACTGAACACGCTTTCTAGCGATTTGCGCTGGCTCGATTTTTTGGTTTGTGTTGTAGTTGCGCTCCAAAACAGTCCCCGTACGAACGTTCTTGGTCTTGGTTCTCATATACGCACTACCCTTGCCTGGCTTCACGTGTAGAAAGTCGATAACTTGCACCAACTCTCCCTCAAGAATAATGTGCATACCCTTTTTGATTTCTGAAATATCCATAAAAATTACTCCTTAAAAATTATAGTTTATTTTACTTTAAAATTCGCAATTTGTCAAGAAAAATTTTTTAAAAAATCTATAAAAATGCTTAATTTCCTTTCGTTGCGTCCGTTTTTGCGTCGTTTTCCGTTGTTTCGTTCTTGATTTCGTGACCCAAAAACGTTTCGTTATTGCATTTTGGATTTGCTTTTATGTATTTACTCCACTTGATAAAGCCGTAAATACTGTTCATAATGTAGCCGATTGACAAAATCAGCATAATGTACTGCCCGCTCAAAATCCACAAAATCGCCTCGACGATTGCGACGCCAAGCCAAGGCGCCCACTGTTCTTTGAATCGCATTAGCAAAAACAGTCCGTTGCACACACTAAACGCATTAGCCAAAGCGTCCAAATACCAATATTCAGACAATTCGTGTGCGATTGCTGAAATTTGCGTGAACAAAATTCCGACGCCCAGCGACACCGCCAAAACGCCCAAGAAAATCAGCAAATCACGTTTGTAATTAATCTCTTTTACTGAGGTCAAAAGTTTATTTTTGGGGTCAGTTTTCTTGTCCCAAAAATGAAAACTAATGAATAAAATCGGTATCCAGAATACGATTTCAAAAAGTGCGCTGATGTAAAATCCGTTTGCGAAATACACGACAGTTTGCGTCGTGTCGTAAAGGCAAAATGAGACGATAAATGCCCATTTTGACTGCTTTGAAAGTAGTAATTCACAACTGCAACCGCCCACGATTGCAATAATTTCTACCACACGCAACCACGTCGGTGAGCCCACATCCTCAGGGAAGAAAATCCCAAATAAAATTCCTAGCATGCAGATTGATATCAGCCACGTTTTTTCGTAAGTGGAATAGTAATTCCACAGTCTCTTAAACCAATTTTGTTTACCACTTGTTTCTGTCATAATTTTCACCTTTTTTAATATTTTTTCTGTATTTTTCTGTATTTTTTTTCTATATTTTTTACACGCAAAAAAACTCAAAAAATCGCTCAAAAAACACCTTGATTTTTTGTTAAAATTCTAGCGTAATTCGTTAGAATTTGCCCACAAAATCGAGGTAGAACGACAAGAGAGTTGCTTTTTTTACACACAAAAAGCCCGCTTCAAGCATTGCAAAAGCGAATTTTTGGGTATTTGGGGGGTATTTTTACGTACCTCGCAAAAGGTGTGAAAGCGAGATTAAAATACCGATTTTGCCGTATTCGTAAGTTAGACTGCCTTGCATAAATGCGGTGAACGGCGGAGTGATTGGCCCGTCGCAACTAAGTTCAATCGTCGACCCCGACACAAAACTCCCGCTCGCCATAATTTCCTCATGCGGATAGCCCGGCATTTCGCTAGGAAGAAGCGTAACGTAATTTTCGATTGCGACGCCCTTTTGAATCCCACGACAAAATTCGATTAGTTCGTCGGCGGAGTGGAGGTTGACCGTTTGGACGATGTCCGCACGTTGTTCGTCGTAGCGAGGACTGACTGTGTAACCCAATTTTTCTAGCATAAAACTCGCAAATGCCATCGTTTTGAGACTCGCACAAACCACGCTTGGTGCGTGATAAACCCCCTTGAAAAACGCCATAAGTTGATTTAAATTACTGCCAATATCCTTGCCGACGCAAGGCGCAGAAAAACGCTCAGCGACGTCCAAAACGAGTTCTTTTTTGCCGACGATATAGCCCCCTGTTGTTGCTTGACCAGCGCCCAAATTTTTGAGTAGCGAACCGACCAAAATGTCCGCTCCAACCTCAGTCGGCTCTCTCGTTTCGACCAAATCGCCGTAACAATTATCGACCATAATTATGACGTCGGGGAATTTCTCCTTAATCGCCTTGCAAACCCGCTCAATCTTGCCAATCACTAGACTTTTGCGGTTGCTGTAGCCACGAGAACGCTGAATTTCCACCATTTTTACAGGGCTTTCAGCAAGCCGTTGTAGAATCGTCGGCGTGTCAAAATCGTCGTCTTTTAGGTCGATTTGCTCAAAATTTATGCCGTTTGCCTTGAGCGAATTCCTGCTTTCGCCCGTCAGCCCGATAATTCCTTTTAGCGAATCGTACGGTTCGCCTGTAATTGAAATGAACGTGTCACCCGATTTCAGCAAACCGAAAAATGTCAGCGCCAGAGCGTGCGTTCCTGACATAATTTGCGGGCGAACAAGAGCGTCCTCCGTCCCGAAAATATCGCAATAAACTTGCTCCAATTTGTTCCTGCCGTTGTCATAATAACCGTATCCCGTCGTTTCGCAAAAATCAGTGCAAGTCAACTTTGCACGATGAAAAGCGGACAGCACTTTTGCACTATTTTGCAAGCAAATTTCGTCAAATTCCGCAAATTTTTGTTGCAATTCCACCTCAGCACGCTTGCTTAACTCAATTAAATCGGCGGAAATTTCCAAATTCTCAAACATTATTTTTCTCCTCAAAAAACCGCTTTTTTATGTCTTTTTGCTCACTGTTTACGCAAAAATCACACAAAAATCGGCAAGAATTTAATTCATTATATCACACAATTCGCCTTTTGTAAATTTGAATTTGCTAAATTTGTGCTTTTTTTGAGTATATTTTTGTATTTTTCTGTATTTTTTAGTATTTTCTTGTAATTTTTTGTACGATTTTGTATTTTTTGGGTATTTTTTTGTTATTTTTGCTTACGATAATTTTTAAAACAAAAAGAAATTTTTAACAAGAACGCAAAAAATTTCATATTATGAAAAGAAAAAAGGATTTTAAAAGGAACAAAATGGCAAAAATTAACAACACTTCTTCAGTCAGTTACAAGTACACCTTGCCCGACCAAACGGAAAAAACGGGGTCGACGGACAGCAATACTTCTTCAACCGAAAATATGACGACGTCGTTTACAAAAGTCAAGTCCGCTGACAAGGAATTCGGGGTTTTGGGCGACACGCTAAAATTAACTTTGGTGCTGACGAACAACAGCGAATACCCAATTACCGACATTAATATCAAGGACACAATCGACAACAAAGCGACTTTTGTGGCGGGCAGTGTGGAAATCGACGGCACACCGCAAGCGGAATTCAACCCTGTTACGTCGTTTAATCTTCCGTCCGAATTGACCGCTAACGGAGGCAGTAGCACTATCACTTATTCGGTAACACTCAATACGGAAAAACCCGCAACTGACGTGTACAATTTCGTCTCGGATATCACGTATTCAGTGAACGAAATTAGTGGCTTGACGGAAAAATCAAACGTTCTTACTCTTGAACTCGTGAACCCAACTATTACTATCACGAAATCAGCCGACAAGGACACCGCCCTACAAGGCGACACCATTGTTTACACAAATATCATCAAAAACGACGGCAACGTTAAGCATACTTTGGTCAATTTTACCGACCAAATTCCCGCAACCGTCACCCTTGTAAGCGGAAGCGTCAAAATCGATGACACCCCGTACGAGAGTTACGACCCAACAAAGAGTTTTGCGCTTGGCGACCTCGAAATCGGCGGTGAAACTAAGGTTGAATTTTCCGTCACTGTAAACTAAAATCTCTCAAAATTCCCGCATTTTTGTGTATTTTTTAGTTATTTTTTGTATTTTTTCGTAGTGTTTGGTAGTTTTTGGTAACTTTTTGTAATTTTTTGTATTTTTTTGTGTATTTTTTACACCGCAAATAAAAGGAAAAACGGGAGTGAAATCACTCTCGTTTTGCGTCTTATTTTATTATCCGATATATTGTTGCTCGGGGGTCTTTGTGTTCGAAGCGGAAGCCTTTTGCAAACTCTCTTTTGGAGATTCGAGTTTGACAATTTCGCCGTTCACGATTAATTCGTTATCGCCCGCAACAACGATAGTTTTTTCTCCGCCGTCGTCGTCCGAAGCGGACTCAACAAGGTAGTGCGTGATTGGACGAATAAAGTACTTTTGAATACTGCCGTTAAGCGCTCTCGCACCCGTTGTGGTGTAAGTTGCGTCTTGCAAAATGTTCTCAAGCAAACTCTCCCTATACTCAAGAGAAATCTTGCTGTCAGGCCTGTTTTGTAAGAAAAGCGAGATTTTTGCGTCAATTTTCTTGCCAAGAATCGCTTTCAATTCGTCTTTTGAAAGGTCGCCATACTCCAAAATGCTGTCGAATCTGCCCAAAAATTCCTTAACAAACGGCGTACCGTTGTCACCCGTTCTCGACATAATTTCGTCAAGGTTGAAGTTAGCTGATTTGCGACTTGTTTCAGCCTTTTGATTCGTGGTGCAAGTGATGATGAAATTCTCAACTTTGTAGTCCTTGCCTTTTGCGGAAGTAAATTTCCCCTCGTCAAGAACACTCAGCAAAAAAGACAAGCAAGAGCGGTCGCACTTGTCAATTTCGTCGAAATTGATTACGCCGTTCGGGTTTTTCTCCAAGAATTCAAGCAAAGCGACTTTTTCATCACAACCAATATAACCTGGTGCCGAACCAACTAACCTTGCTACGTCGCCTTGATTCTTGAAAGTCGACATATCGATCGTAAACAACCGCCCGCCGAAAAACGTGTCAGCAAGCGCTTTGGCGGTTTCCGTTTTACCAACACCCGTCGGTCCGTTCAGCAAAAAGGACGCAATCGGGCGTTTTTGCGTGTAAAATCCGCACGACACCCCCACAAGTTTGCCAACAATCTCATCTACTGCGCTAGCTTGCCCGACAATTCTGTCCCTGAATTCCTCGCACTGCTGTTTGGTAACCCTGAAATCAGCAACGTCCGTCCAACAGTCACAAGAACTGCCCGAATTATGCGTAGCCACATTGCGTCTTACCGCACCTTGATTGCTACATACCTCAAAAACCGGTTGCATTTTGCCGTCCACTGCCCTCGTAAATCTCGTTTCGCCCGAAGCCTTGATAAACTGCAAACCGTCAAGGAAATTTTCGCTATGCTCCCAAGTCTCTGTCGCCTCCGCATACTCGTCAAGCCATTCCTCGTAAAGCTCGTCACGGGCAATCAGCAATTCAGTATCTTCAACATCCAACTCATCAACACTTGCGCCTATCATTTTGATAATGCGGGACATAATTTTATCAGGATTTTTGCTGATATTCTCAGGCATTTGCTCGCAAGGTTCCAAAACTAACCTGTAATCTTTCGGCACAAGGTAAAAAATCGACAACAAATTCATAATCTCTTTCGATGACGGCGAAACCTTGACAATATTGTTCTCGGAATCAGTTTCTTCGTAGTACAATTTCGCCAAAGCGTCAATCGTGGACTCCGAAATTCCGCTCCGAATCGGTTCGCCAAACAAGAAGTCCTCTGTGCAAATTTCCGTGTACGACTTCACTTCAGCAGGACGCTTTGCAAAACTCGAAAACACCCTATTCCCACGCTCACGCAATTCGTTCACCGCCGAAAAAATTCGGTTATCTGGCGACAAATGATAAAAATACGTGTCAACTTCGTTGAATTTTTGCGTAGTCGCACGCTTGCTCGCATTGATGAAATCGTTAAGGTTACACCCGATTGAATCAAGCGCCAAAGCGAAGATATCCATTCCGTTCAACGCAATACCCGGATCCGACATAATCTCTTGCGCACGTTCGGTAAACAAGCCCTCGTAATATTTGCCGAAATTTTGCTTTGATTGTTTAACCAAAGCGTTTGCAGTTAAATACTCGTACGCAGTCGGCGGTCTATCCTTTGCCTTGTAAGTCGAATACGTGTATAAATAATTTAAATCAATCATTCCCTTCCTCCTATTAAGGTAGCTCTCTGCTATCCCTCACAAAGTTTATTTTACAAGCACCAAACTTGTCTTGATAGGTTATATTTTATCACATCAATACGATTTTGTCAATACCCTATTTTGCGATTTGTGTTCCCCAAAAAGTCGGGAGCTGAACGGGGGGACGGCTTGCCGTAATGCACCCGCTGGGTGCATTATGCCCCGCTTTCGCGGGGCAAGTGCCGACCTGCAGGTCGGCACGACGGCAAGCCGTCCGCCTTGTGCGTAGTCTAGCGAAATTCATATATAATATATAAGAATATAGTAACACGCCAAAATCACACCAAAACACCAACGCAAAGCCGACTGCTCGCCCACATATTTAACAAAACTTGACAAAATATCTAATTTTTGTCAATCATAAAAATTTGCTTGCAGAAAATATAGTAATTATGCTATAATATAGGCGTAATCTATTTAAAAGGAGTAAAGTATGGAAAATTCAACAAAAGTTGCGAAGTCAGGGAAGTCTGCAAAGGCAACAAAGCCCATAAATTTCAAGGCGAAATACATCACTTTGGGAATTATGGTTGCGGTGCTAATTGCGGCAGTTGTGTTGTTTATCATATTCAACAACCGTCAAGAAGACGCCAAAGCTTATATGTCTATGGAAACTAACCCTGGTGTACAACTTGTGCTAGACGCTAATAACAAAGTTGTCGGGCAAGTCGCTCTTAACGCTGACGGTCAAGATATGCTTGCTGTTGTGAGTTTTAAGGGACTGACTGCAAATGATGCTGCAAAATTATTCGCTCAGACTGCTACTGAGATGGACAAGATGAACGGTAAACAGGATAGTACTACAGAAGAGGGAAAAGCTACGACAGTTAACATTCAAATTAGCGCCGAAAAGACCGCAGATTATGAGAAATTAGCAAAGAGCGTAAAAGAGACAGTAAACAAGTACTTCTCTGACAACGGCGTTTTCGCTGGTGCTGTTACAAGTGTTTCGGACAAAGTTAAAGAAGCTGCTGAAAAAATGGTTGTGGACGCAAAAGACATTGCTCATATGACCACGCAAGAAATTCTTAACTACACAAAGGAAACTTCTAGCGAATTAGAAAAAATGTCGCTGGATACTCTTACAACAGTTAAGACGACTTTTACGAAAGTTTACAACGAATTATTGGCTACTGCTGACCAAGTTATGACACAAGCGGACAACGTTTTTGAAAAAGCTAAAGAAGTATGGGCTGCTGCTGAAAAGGTTTATAATGACACCTATAGCAAAGCAACAGGCGAAGCAAAAGAGCTGATTCAAAAGACTTACGACGCAGCCAAAAAGGTTTACAACGACGCAGTAAAGACTTACAACGACGCAAAAGCGAAGTTTAACACCGAGAAAGAAAAGTTTGAAAAAGAACTTAACACGCAAATCGACAAAATTGTTAAGGACGCTGAACAGTCTTTTAACGAAATAAAAACTAAAGCTAAAAATGTTTACAAAACAACCAAAGCGGAAATCGACAAGAGTATTGAAGCATTTAATAAATTGACAGCTGAACAAAAAGCTGAAATGCAAAAGAAAATTGCTGAGTTCCAAGAAAAATTAGCATAAAAACAATAGATAATTTAAGAATCAAAAAAATCCTAATTTAAAAATCCTTTTTCCAAAAACAAGAAACGGGCGGGGCTTATACCTCTCCCGTTTTTTGTTCGCATAGACGAAATCAAAACTTAAAAATTGATTATTGTTTACTTTAAGCGAAATTACTGCGCACTGCGTGGTTTGTCAAAAAAATATAAATTGCGACCGAGAATTAGCGAAATCATCAGCCAAATCGCCGATAGCAACACGAGAATATACACGATAATACTGCCGACATTTAACCCGCCAAAAATCCATTCAACTAGATTGAAATTGAAAATCCCAACCAAGCCCCAATTCAGCCCGCCGACGACCAGCACAACAAGTGCTATCCAGTTTGCAATATTCATTCCTGTCATAACTTCACCTCCGCAACTTATCTTGTGCAATCGCCCGCTAAATATTAGTTTTTGCCACTGTATATTTATGGAAAATTTAATTCGCAAAAAATACTAAAAAATACGAAAAAAATATCAAAAAAATCACAAAAAATTATAAAAATTATAAAAATTATAAAAAATTCGGGAAAAATGCAAATTGTGGGGGTGATTTAATTTTTGTAAAAAGATTTCGTGATGAAAAGCGGGAAATTTTAGACAGATTTTGACAATGTATCTAATTGCAAAATTGGGGGCGATTTTGTTTGTTAAATGGAGCGATTTTGGGTATAATTATAACATATTTTATGGAGGTAATTAAAATATGAGTATTAAATTTGTACAATATGGCTGTGGAAAAATGGCGAAATATACGATTCGCTATTGTGTGGAAAAGGGCTACAAGTGTGTGGGCGCTTTTGACATTGACGAAGCGAAATTCGGCGCTGATGTCGGCGAATTTGCTGGGGTCGGTAAATTGGGCGTGAAAATTGAGAGTGCCAAAGGCGATGTTGTGGCTCGTTTGCGTAAAATGGGCGCTGATGTTGTGATTGTGACTACGATGAGTTTGTTGTCCGATTGTAGCGAAGCGTTGCTTGCGTGTGCGGAAGCAGGCGTCAATGCGATCACGACTTGCGAGGAAGCTTTTTATCCACAAAACAGTAACCCGAATTTGTTTAAGAAAATCGACAGGCTTGCCAAAAAGAACAACTGCACAATCACAGGTGCGGGATATCAAGACGTTTTTTGGGGTAATTTAATCGTTGTGCTTGCGGGCGCAACTCACAATATCACCAAAATTCAAGGTAGCAGTAGTTACAACGTTGAGGACTACGGAATTGCGCTTGCCAAAGCTCATGGGGCTGGTTTGACGGCAAAGGAATTCGATGAGCAAGTGGCTTCGGCAGACAATATTTCGGCTGAGAAGCGTCAGCAAATTATCGAAGCTGGCGAATTCGCTCCTAGTTATATGTGGAACGTGAACGGCTGGCTAGCAAGTAAATTCAACTTGCACATAACTTCGCAAACCCAAAAATGCGTACCGCTTTTCTACGACAAGGATTTGAAGAGTAGCACGCTAAATATGGTTATCCCTACGGGTTGTGCGACGGGTATGAGCGCCGTCGTTACTTCGCAAACTAAGGAAGGAATCGTGATTGAAACGCAATGTATCGGCAAAGTTTATGCGCCCGACGAGTGCGACAAAAACGAATGGACGATTTTCGGCGAACCTGACACGACTGTGACAATTAGCCGTCCGCAAACCGTTGAGTTGACTTGCGCAACTGTGGTTAATCGTATCCCCGACCTTATCGCCTCCCCAAGCGGTTATGTCACTTCTGAACATTGGGGTATCTCAAAGTACGACGCAAAACAAAA
>CAVEBU010000029.1:0-7269 GCA_963614045.1 Alistipes finegoldii
CAAAACAAAATTCGAACATTTTCAGTATACAATACACAACAATCAAATAAGAAAAAGTTGTCTTAATAATTTGCATAAAATACAGTTTTGTGCTATAATATACGTAGGAGGTGAAGAAATGGATGCAGAGCTTATATTGCAAATAGTTGCATACGTGTTGGCAGGCTTATTCTTTATTCTTTCAATGCTCTTGCAGTGGCGGTCTGGAAAGCTCTCGAAAGAGTCAGCATTAAAAACAGTGCTTGAAAAACTTCCTGAATTTGTCACGAGCGCTGAAAGAATATTCGGGTCAAAAACGGGCGAAGCAAAAAAGAAATACGTTCTTAATCTTCTTGAAGCGGAATGTATGCGTCTTAAGATGACCATAAATGACGAACTTGAATCAACACTGTCCGAACAAGTCGAGCAAGTTTTGGAAGCTCCACAAAAGAAAGAAACGTCAAAAGAGGAGGTTTGAGAATGGACGAAAACGAAAACGAAAGCAGAGAGTCGGAGCAAGCTGTTCAAACTGAACAGCAAGCTTCGGCGCCGTCAAGTGCGGAAACAGCATTCTTGACACAACTTGCAAGCAAAATCAGTGAAATGTTTGACTTGCAAAAAAACACAAATGCTAGGCTGGAAGCATTTTTCACAAATTCAGCAAAAAAAGAAAGCGAGGTAAGCGAGGTTGAAGAAGATGACGACGACAGTCTCAAATATTAACTGTCCGTCCCGTCCGATTTTAAATTCGGCGGGGGCAGTTTTAGACGATTATGAACTCTGTAAATCAGCGTTGAGAAAAATTGAGGATTATCAGGCACGTGAGGGCAAGCCCGCACCGATATCGCCCGAATTTGTACAGTTTATGCGTGATGCAGTTGACTATATCGATAAAGGCGGTTCGTCTATGGCAGAATTTAAGCAGGCGCACGTGCAAAAACAGTTCGACTATGACGTAATTATTAAGAACACTGAAGCAAAAAATGCAGAGTTGGAGAAGAAAGGGGTATTCAATTCTAGAGTTGTACAACAAATAAAAGGAGTATCTAAATAATGGCAATTATTTTAAACGACAATCAATTTTTTACGGGGCTATCAAACTTAGCTTTATTTATGCGTTTGTACGCAACTAACACGTCGTCAGCACCTGAGAGGTTTGTTGAATCATTTATGACTGAAACTCTTGGCGCTGGTGACACCAAAATTTTTCCCTGGAGTGACTTACCAGCTGTGACTGATTACAGTGCTGACAGTTCTCTCTTGACTGTGACAAAAGTAAAAGCAGGCGAAGAGTATTTGCAAGTATCTGAAAGAAAGGTTATAAAATCGTCATACAATAAATATATTCTTGATATGGCATTTACCGATGAGAGCGGAATGAACGAATTTGTTGGGTACCTGCTCGGGCAAATGGAGAGCGCAAAGACTGACTATTTATACCAAGAAATCATAAAAGATTTATTTGCAAAAACGTTTGCAGGAACGAACCAAAACGTAACGATTCCGCAGTACGACCTAAGCACCGCAACAACGTTTACAGATTTGAATAACGGCGAGCTTTTGAATCAAAAAGCAATTGCAAAAACTGTTGAGCTTAACACAAAAAATATCGAAGTATTCAACACTGGCTACAACGGGCTTGGAAATAAGGAAGCTCTTGACGTGCGTGATATGAAATTTATTTTTCTGGAGCCATACCACACTGAATCGCTTATTAATCTTTATGCAACACTTTTAAAATCTGACGTAATTGTAAACTCGTTCAGCAAGCCAGAAATGTACACAATTCCGCAAATTAAGATTCCGGTTGGGCAGTCTGCTGTTATTGGTTGGCTATTGCATAAATATGCATATCAAATGTTTTATAAATTTACGTTTATGGGCAACTTCTTTGATGTATCTAATCTTACAATTAACAACTTTCTTCATTTCTGGTTTGGCAAAGGTTGGTTAGAGAACTTGCCGGCTGTAAAATTTACTGCAGAAACAAAAACACTAGGAGAATAATAAATGATTGAGTATACGTTTGAGGATTTTTTGCATTATTGGTTTAATAGTTTTTGCAAAAAGAGAAATAACGAACGCAAAAAAGAGAATAATGCGAGCGAAAAGGAGAATAATAAATGATTGAATTTGCGTTGACAAATGTTCCTTTTGATAATTCATACGCAAATGTTTTGCGTTTTGATAACGAGAGTGCACGCAATGCATATTTTCAAATTCCTGATATTTTTGCAAATTCCCAAACATACAATTTCAATGTTGGTGAATTCTATATCACGTCAAAACGAATGCAGTTCTCAAACATTGACGTTCAGACTTTAATGACCGCAAATTATGCATTAATTCACGATTTAGAGAGCGGAAAATATTTCTTCTACTTTATCACAAAATCAAACTATTTGGGGGGGAAGTCTGTTGAATTATCGCTCGAGCTGGATATTTTTCAAACATATTACTTATCAACAACCTTTTCATTATGCAATATTCGGCGCACGTGTTTACCACGTTTTGAGTTTGTTGATGATGAGACTGTTAAATTTTCAACTGGTGTTGATTCACTATTCTACTTGCGTGACGATATTCAAGACGTCGCAAAAAGGATGACAAAGAGAACGGTTTTACATACAACCCCGTCAAGTGACACAACAGTGAATCAGTGGTTCAATGACAATGTTGTGGGCTGGAATATTTATTTTGTTCAGTCGAGAATCGAAGGGAGTCAGGACGGTTATAAATTTTATTCGATAGCAAACGCTGGGGAAACAGCGAAATATATTCCGCCCGTTCCGTTTTCGAGCGATTTTGGTTGGCAGGGAATTTTGCCGATAGCTTTTGAACCTATCTACAAGGGAACAAAAAAAATATTACTGCATTATGGTGCAACGGGGACAACAGTCCCCACAATCTCCGACCCTTTTATTGTGTTGTCGGAGGGCGGTTTTGAGGGATTTCGCAGAGAAAACGACAATAACAGTTTTGTGTTTGCATCAAAATTCGTTCCGTATACCCCTTTTGACCTTGATTCAGTAAGTTTGAAAGCGACAATCGATTCAGGTCACTTGATTATTTATTCAACAAGCACGTCGAGTTATTTTGCGGGCAGCTGGGGGTTTCGTGGTTTTATAACAGCGAACCCAACGACAAGCTCAAAAGTAATCGGCGGGGGCGAAAAGGGGCAAGGAATTGCGTTTTTGAGCAGGATTCCGACTCAACTAAGTTGCGAAGAATACGTCGCAGATTATCAACTCGAATTCAAGAAGTCTGAAATTATTGGCGCACAAAAATCCTCAAAATTCAATCCGAAATTATTAACAGCTGACTACCGAACAATCAAGCTAACAAACGAGCGAGAAGCTGGTTTTGAATATGACCCTTTGAAATTAGGAATCAACAAAATTCAAACAGCAATCAGCGACCCGTTGACACCTGACACAACACGTACGTATTTTAGAGTAACGAACACGAATGGGGTTTATATTCCCGAGTGTTCACAAAATCTGACTGGGTTTGTTGATTCGGCTGATACCTCGCTAATGGTTGATAATGACCAGCTGTCCGGTATGCTTGCACAAAACAAAAATTACTTTTTACAATCAACGTTTAAAGTTTTTGAATCGGGGGCAAAAGGTTTAGTCGCTGGGGCGCTTGGCGGAATCCCCGCTGGCGCAACTGCTGGTGCTGGGATTGTTTCAGGGTTAGTTGACCAGTATTTGACGATAGATAATATGCGAAACTCGCCCAACGAAGTCAAAAATGCAAACGGGTCTGTATATTTTAATAGAATGTACACAGAGTGTGGTCCAACAATTGAGGAATACGATATTCTCGACAACGAGAAAGAGATAATCAACGATTATAACGTGCGATTTGGTTTTGCAATTAATCGATTGGGTGATATTAAGTCGTGTGACCATATGCGCAAGTATTTTGATTTTGTTTTAGCGGACGTGGAGCTCGTGACTAACTCGACGGCAATTAGTAATCAGGTTCGTGACAAATTCAAAGAAATATTTGCAAACGGGGTTCGCTTTTGGCACGACCCGACCAAGTTCGGCGATTATTCGCTAGAAAATTATGAGAGGTATTTGGAAGAATGAGCAGAAAATATAATGAATTAAAAACACTGTGCGAGCGTGTAATGTTAGAAAACGAGGATTTGATTAGACGAGTAAATCAGGGCGGATTCAATCCCGTCGCAACAGCGACAAATAATTATAAAAAGCTGTTGCAGGCAAAAGATTTAGCGCTCTGTTCTAGTCGCTATATTTGGGATTTGCCGACAAGCAAACTAACGAGCCAACAGCTCGAAGCATTATTCTATCAGTGGGGTTCGTTGTGTTTGTTCGAGGATGACGGCGGGAATATTCAATTCGCAAGATATGTGACTGTTGGCGACCTTAATAAATACGGATATCTCGACGAGATTCAGCCGATTGATTTTGCTGGCAGAGTTTATGGAACCCGCAGAGCTGTCATCACAGAAAAAGGTGCTGACGTAACGAGTGACGTTTGTGTAATAATAAATGACTACACGACCGTCACCCCAATGGTCGACGAAGTAGGGCGTGCGCAATTGAATGCTTGCACAACTATTCACGACGAGGCACTCGTCTATAATCAGCTACGTACAAATATTGCTTTATCTGTAAAAAAGGCTGTTGCGTTGTGTGATAATGAAGAGCAAGCAAAACAAGTTGAGCAGGAAGCTCTTGCGCTTCTTGACCCTCGACGTGTTATTGTACCACTAACAAAATCAAAGACAGCAACAGGCTCAGCGCTCTCGGATGTTTTAGAAATCGTGAATTTCCAAAACACTTTTGATACTCAAAATTATTGTCAAACGATTGACTTTTACGACAAGACACGTCGTTCATTTAATGGAATTCCTGCACCTGATACGTTTGAGAAAAAAGAGCGAAAAATCACAGCAGAGGCAGAGGACGCTTCTGTTCATACTGATTTGATGCTTGCGGACGGACTAAGTCAGCGACAGAGTGCAATCGATTTATTCAAGTTATATTGTAAGAATCCCGAGAATTTAAAAATCAGTGTCAAAATCAATCCGTCGCTCGAGCAACATTTTGAGGAGGCTGGCGAACAAATAGGGGGTGACGAATTTTATGAATAGTTTTGCAACGACAATTCGATTCAGGGATATAATTCCAAACTATGACAGTTTTCTGGATTTTGTTGAGAAATACACAAGCGTTGCACGAGGCGATTTTATAAATGCATATTTATACAAATATTTAAACAATAGATATGCAAATTCAAATATCCGGTATGAAACAGCTGAAGCGTTCCTCTCGAATTTTGGAATCACTTACGAGGACAATTTCGACGGTATGAAAATGAGGCAACGAATCTGTACAGAATTGTACAATTTGTCACCTAACGACCTCGCAATTATTGGAGAAAGTGTTCAATCTATTGCGCTGAACGATAACAGCACAAATATTGACCCGTTGACTGTTGCGACATTTTCAAGCGAACAAACAGCAACAAGAGAGATATCATCTCGGTATATTGCTTATTTGGATGCTTTAGAGAAAATGACAAATAAATATCTAGAAGAATTTATTTACACGTTCGCAAAACATTTTTCACGAGTGATTTGCAGTCGTGATTATTATTACGAAAAGGAGGAGGATGACGAATGATTTATAATATTTTTGACAACAAAAATACAATCGAGGAACAAGTCGCACAGAACACAAATGACATAAAAGACTTGCAGAACTCTATAAAAGAATTATACTCGTCTAGTACAGAAATGTATAAGACTGACACATCAATCGCACGCAATCTGACAAACGTTCCTGACGGTGTTATGACTGGACAATTACTATCACAAAACGGTTTGCTGTTTAATATAACATCGGGCGATGCAGTAACCTTATTGCTGGAATTTTTGGCAACACTGCCCGCCGGTCCACAGGGCGCAAAAGGCGAAAAAGGTGACAAAGGGGACACGGGTGCGCAAGGTGCTCAAGGTGTTCAAGGTCCGCAAGGCTTAATCGGTCCAGCAGGTCCGACGGGCGCAAAAGGAGAAAAAGGCGAACAAGGTGTGCAGGGCGCAACTGGGGCGACTGGTGCTACCGGTCCGCAAGGGCCTAGAGGCTTGCAGGGTGAAAAAGGCGAAAAAGGTGACAAAGGCGATACTGGTTTGACTGGCGCAAAAGGTGATAAGGGTGACACTGGAGCACAAGGAATTCAAGGAATTCAAGGCGAAAAAGGTGAGCAAGGGTTACCTGGTGCAACAGGTCCGCAAGGTCCACAAGGCTTACAGGGTGCACAAGGCTTACAAGGAGAACAAGGCGAGAAAGGTGAAAAAGGAGACAAGGGCGACGCTGGTGAGAGAGGTCCACAAGGACTACAAGGTCCGCAGGGAATTCAGGGACTTCCCGGCGCAAAGGGTGATGACGGTACTGACTTAAAAATTACGGGATACGTTTCGAGCACTGTCTCGCTACCGCAGAATTTGACTGAGGCTGACTTGGGTACTATGTATTGCGTCGGTTCGACTGTTCCTTATTTATGTTATGCTTGGATGAAAAATGAACTCGGTGTCCTGACTTGGATAAATCTTGGATATCTACAAGGTCCGCAAGGAATTCAAGGCGAACAAGGTGTTCAAGGCTTGCAAGGTGAGGTCGGTCCAAAAGGCGACAAAGGTGACAAAGGTGACACCGGTCCGCAAGGTGTTCAAGGAATTCAGGGCGAGAAGGGTGAACAGGGTGAGACTGGAGCAACTGGGGCGACTGGTGCTACTGGTCCGCAAGGTCCACAAGGTCCGCAGGGAATTAAAGGCGAACAGGGTGAAAAAGGCGACAAAGGTGACACTGGTGCTACTGGCGCAAAGGGTGACAAGGGGGACAAAGGTGACACGGGTGCTCAGGGTCCGACTGGTCCGACTGGTCCGACGGGCGCAACTGGTCCGACTGGTCCGCAAGGAGCAACAGGCGCAAAGGGTGACAAAGGTGACGGATTCGAGTATATGGGCACTTGGGTTTCTGGCACAACCTATAAGGAAAACGACGTCGTAACTTACACTGTAAGCAACAACACGTCAAGCTATGTTTGTGTCGTTGGCAGTGTTAAAAGTACAACACCACCATCCTCAGATACAACAAACTGGAGCGTGTTTGCGAAGGGGGTTGTCGGTCCGCAAGGTGTACAAGGAGCGACAGGCGCTCAGGGGGCTCAAGGTGAAAAAGGTGACAAGGGTGATACAGGTGCAACAGGTCCGCAAGGTCCAAAAGGCGACACTGGCGAGACAGGTCCACA
>CAVEBU010000029.1:7849-12306 GCA_963614045.1 Alistipes finegoldii
CGCAGGTTTATAATTAGTGAAGTCACTTTCACTGATGAGGAGAAAAAACAATTCAGAATTGAGGAGCTTGAACAGAAATTAAAAGATACTGACTATGTATCAATCAAGCTCGCTGAGTTAAGATACTCAGGAAGCTCTGCGTTTGACGGCGAGTATGCAAGATATCAAACAATTTTGGAACAAAGAAAAGACTGGCGAACTGAGTTGAATTCTCTAAAAGGTTAAGAGTTCAAGGGGGTATCTCTAAAAGCCCCCGACCATTGTGCGAGGACAGATTCAGCAAGTAGTTTCGTGAGCAGATATCCACCGGCGACAAGCAGGCTGACACGAGGCGGGCTTGGGAAAGACTTAACGCTTGCCCTGTTCCGCCATACCATTTTATGAGGTGAAATATGTGGAAATTTATTCCGTACAGTTTTGCAAATTCAAAAGACGGAGTCAAGTATTTTGACCCACGCCCCTCAAACTCGTTTGGATGCAAAATTGTAATTTGGATTGGAGCACGGCGAATCGGTAAAACATTTTCGGCAAAAAAAGAAGTTTTAAAAAAATGTGCAAAAAAAGAAACAGCGAAATTCGCTTGGCTCAGAGATAATGACAAAGCGAGAGAAAAGCTCGCTATGAACAACGGAGCAAAATTCTTCTCAGATTGTAAAAAAATGAAATTCCAAAATCTTAACGGAAAAATATTTGGAGAAACGATTCAAGGTTTTGGGCGCACGATTGGGTATTTGATGCCGTCGTCAACGTTCCAGAATTATAAGGGTAACGATTTTGAAGAGATTGAGACAATCGTGTATGACGAATTTATTGCTGAAAGGGGAAAAGCTCAGCGGGGCAATCGTAGTTGGGAAATTGTTAATTCTCTTTTTACGATAGCGAGTATTCGAAAAAATGTGAAGATTATAATGTTAGCAAACGCACTGAACCGAGGTGACCCGTTTTTGAATTTCTTGGATATAAAAATACAAGGTTATGGGATATACGTCAATAGAGAAAAGGACGTTTGTTTGCATTATTGTGACAATCATCCTGAGTTTAACAAAGCAAGAGAGGAGAGTGTGCTCGGGCGATTGATAAAAGGGACAGAGTTTGAAGCGAATTTATTTCACAATAAGTTCGCTGATGATGAAAATCAATTCTATGATAAGCGCCCGCCAAAAACAAAAATGTTTTGCATTTTAGTAACGGATACAGGTTCAACACGTTTGTATTATGACAACGAGGGAATATTGTACACTGTGCGAGATTATAATACAGATGCATACTTGAATTTACGGTTCACGAGTAATATCGAGAATGTCGATACAAGATGCACGCTAGTGCCAAAAAACATATATGAAAGTTTAACAAAAAGAGCGAGCGCCGGGCTAGTGAAATTTGATTCAGCATATAGCAAAAAAATATTTTTAGATTTTTTAAAAAAAGTGTGATTTTTTGTTGACAATATGATTTTTGTGTGATATAATAAAACTGTACAAATAGAAAGAACGCACCTATTTGCTACGGCATTTTTGTTTGTTTTATAGAGTTCCCGTCAAAACTCGCCACCACCACGCTGTCGTGGGCTGGTATCCCACTGAGCTCGTTTGCGAGCAAAACTACTGTGAGCGCTGTTTTTGACGGAACGGCGCTCTTTTTGTTTGATTAATTATTTGATTGATTTTGATAAAGCGAACCTGACTGTTTGGGTTATGAATAAAAGTTTACGAGAGCATCTTCAAAAACTCTCTGCCACTACCAGCAATGCTGGTAAATAAATTTACGGAGGGTCAGAAAATGGCTGACGACAAAAAAGTAGATGAATTCTACACAATCGCAATTCAAGTTAAGAGAATTACAGGAGAAAAGGACGGACGGAAATACGATTTTCTTGCATACTCAGGCGCAGACAATCGTGGCAAAAAATGTAAATTCAAGTTTACAAAAGATGCGTCCAACTATCCAAAAGAAGAGGGGTATTTTAGTTTGAGCGTGCTCAAAAAGAACATCAATCGAGACAAAAGCTCTATGTTTAATGAATATTGGATACGTGGAGAGTGTGTCGGGTTCGACATTTATGACGGATTTAAAGAGAATGTCGAGGATTTGCCGTTTTAGGTTGAATTTATTTGACAAAAGTGTATCAATTTGATACACTTTATTTATAAAAACTAAAAAATAAAAGGTGGTAAAAAGTGGCTAACAAAAGACAGGCAAAAAAGAAGAGAAAAAAAACACTGTTTGATAAACAGTGGGCTGAAGTAAAAAAAAGCACAAATTTGTCAAAAAAAGAGTTTCGAGAGTGGTACGAAAACGTGCGCAGAGCAAATCGAAAAACAAGTCGAATGCGCAGAAGTGGTAGAGCGTTGTATGCTCCAAAGTTTAGCACAAGCATAAAAGGGATGAGCACGCACGCTTTTAGAGTTGGAATAAAAAAATTTCGGTCAGTGCTAGAACGAGGATATCGAGTTACTATCAACAAAGATATTCGAAATAGGTTCAATCGGAATATCAAATTCATTTTTGGCGGACGAGCGACGAGCAGAATTCGTGAGCGCTTGGGTGAATTGAACGATGAACAGTTTTTTACGTGGATTGAAGAAAATCCTGATTTGGAAAAAATTGCATATGATTCAGAAAATGGAGCACTTGACTATTCGGAATTGGCTGATATTGAGTTAGGCACAATTGAATCAAGAATTACGTGGTAAATAATTTTGGTGGTAAACAAAAATGGCAAAAAAGACTAGAATATTTGTCGCTGATTTTGAAACAGCGAACAATAAGCGGAATATTGTACAGAATTATACGTTCGTGTGGTTGTGGGATATTTGCGACTTGAAAGATTTTTCTCACAAAAGTGGGCGGACAGTTGAGAATTTTTTGAAAGAATTTGAAAAAATTGGGTCGTGCATAGTTTGGATGCATAATTTGAAGTTTGACGGCTCTTTTCTGATTGACTGGCTGTTAAAAAACGGATATGAATTTTGTGAGGAGAAAGAACTAGAAAAAGGACAGTTCAGCGCTCTCGTGTCTGGAGCGGGCGAGTTTTTCTCGATTCGGGTTTGCTTGAACTGTAAAAACAAAAAGAAAATTATTATTGATTTCTGGGACAGTTTAAAAAAAATTAGAATGAGCGTTGACAAAATCGCTCAGAGTTTTGATTTGGGAATGACTAAGGGTGTTATTGATTATGAAAGTTTTAGAGACTGGAACTATATCGCAACAGAACAAGAGACAAAATATTGTCAAAATGATACTGAGATTGTGGCAAGAGCGCTGAGCTTTTTGTATTTAGAGGGATTAGACAAAATGACAATCAGCGCAGACGCTTTAGCGCTTTATAAAAAGTGGGCGGGCAAACACTTTTATACATTATTCCCTGTATTGAACATTGAGGTTGATGATGAGATTCGAAAAGCATACACAGGTGGGATTTGTTATCTGAGCGAAGATTTTAAAAGTATAGAGGTTGAGGACGTTCGGGTTTATGACGTAAACAGTATGTACGCAAGTGTTATGAGCGAGGAGGTTTTGCCGTTTGGTGAACCGCTAAAATTTGAAGGCAAATTTTGTGATAAAAAAAGGAAGCTTTTTGTTCAACACGTTTGGGCGAGATTTAAGCTAAAAACGGGCAAAATGCCGACAATTTTAAACAAAAGTTTGTGCAGTGATATCAAAAAAAGTTTTATAAGGACAACAGGCGACGAGATGTTGGAATTATGGTTGACAAATGTTGACTTAGAGTTATTATTTGAGAATTATGAGGTTTTTGATATTAAATATGTTGACGGATATTCTTTTTTTGGGTCGAGAAATATGTTCAAAAAATATATTGACCCGATTTATAAAAGAAAATGCAAAAGTGTTGGCGCAATCAAACAAATTTGCAAAAGTTTATTGGTTGAATTGTATGGAAAATTCGCAACGAACCCGCACAGAACAAATAAAATTCCTACGCTAAAGCACGACGCTATCGTGTTCGAGGTGGCACCAGAAGTCAAAGAAATTAGCCCAGTATACACACCCGTTGCGTGTTTTATAACAGCATACGCAAGACGCAAGCTTATAAAAGCAATCGAAGAAAACGCAAATGATTTTGTTTATTGCGATACTGACTCCGTTCATCTAAAATGCAATGCAAAAGGAATTAAGGTTGATGACGAACTGCTTGGTGCTTGGAAACTTGAACGGAGATACAAAAGAGCGCTATACATTGGACAAAAAGCTTATATTGGTGAGGTTGGACAAGAAATTGAAATAAAACTCGCTGGCGCACCTGAGGTGATTAAAAAGCAAATTAGCTTTGATAATTTTAAAAGAGGCGCACGATTCCCCGGCAAGTTGCAACCGACCTATGTTCGAGGTGGTGTCGTGCTAAGACAAACATATTTTACGATTAGAGCTAGATGACCGGCTCTTTTCTTATTTGATTGTTGTGTATTGTATACTGAAAATGTTCGAATTTTGTTTTG
>CAVEBU010000030.1:0-10751 GCA_963614045.1 Alistipes finegoldii
TACTTTGTTCAAGCGAAGTTATTATATTTACATTGCAAGTGCCGTTTTTGTTGTCTTCTCTAATATAAACATAATGACCACCAGTCAAATATCGCCCGCGCTTGTCTTTTAATCGCAAACTTCGGTTATCACAGTAACCGATTTTGCCATTTAATTTTTTACTCATAATTTCACCTCAAATAACTAGCATATTGCTAGAATGGTAGGGAGTTTTTGAAGTTGCTCCCAAAAACTTATTATTTTGTATAACTAGATTGTCCTGCGGTTTCTTTTTCTTGAGTGCTGTCGTCAACATCTTGGGCAAAGATATATGTATTAGTGCGCACAGTTATGCTTGTGTCGGTTAACTCAAAATCATAAGCAAAATAATAACAAGAAAACATACCTGATACATCGTTTAGAATAATTTTATCTCCCAAAATAACATACTCATCAAAAGACTTACTTGAAACAGAAATATTTTTAATCGGAAGAGTGCAACTATAGCCATCAAAAACAACTGAGTAAGTTGAACCATCTGTTGTAACTTCTTTGCTAAAATTAACTATGTAAGACTGCTCCAAGCGTTCATTTGATTTTGTTAAATTATATTCTAATGAAGGATCCAACATGGCATCCGTACGACGAGCTATTAAGCTGTTATCGTCTTGTAAATACAAATAAATATCCATAAACTCCTCAAGATAATAAACATTCGTTGAACTTAACCTCAAACAACAATAGGCTGAAGTTGACTTACTTGAATTGTTATTATCTACAATAGAATATTTGGCCATACCAGAATCATAAATAAACAACTCAATAGTTCTGTCATAGCCCTCCGTTACACAAGTACCTGTCCAATGACCAATAAATGGATTAGCATAAACTGCATAGAAAGTTACATCAGATTGCAAATTATAATTTGTTAAATCAACAACATTGTATTTATCAAGTGACCAGCCAGCAAACGCTTTATCGCTTACCGTAGGTGCAGTAGGGGCTGAAATCGTTTCATTTGACAATAATACTTGCTGACTTAATTGTGTAGTATCGTTCATAAATGTAACAGTATAACCTTCTTCCCACAACGCTATAAACGTTGTATTAGCGGTAATCTTGTACGTTGCAGGTGCAACTGTATCAGTTCCGTTTATAGACCAACCCAAGAAAGTATATCCGTCTTTTGTTGGAGTAGTTGGAGCAGTTGCGCAGTTGTTCTTTGTAATCAATTGTGTAGAAACTGTGCTGTCGCCGTTCTTAAACAATACATCGTACTTGTAAGTATAGTTAGCCACAAAGTCCGTATTTTGCGTGATAGGGTAGTTCGATACATCTACAATCGCTCCGCTAACAGTCCAACCATTAAATACTTTGTGGTCTGTGCTTGTAACCGTTGGAGCGGTAGCCTTTGCACTCTTGTCCAAAGTTTGAGTCTTTAACTCAGTTGAGTTGTCGTCCAAGAAACGAACGCTAAATTGTTGGATGTAAAGGGCGGTAAAGGTTGTTGTGCCATTGATTGCAACTGTGGTAGGGTCAACGATATTCACACCGTCTTTAGACCAACCTAAGAAGCGATAACCAGCTTTTACAGGGTTAGTAACGGCACTTGCGCACTCGCCTTTAACAACAATTTGCGTTGAAACAGCAGTGTTGCCGTTCATAAACTTAACATCATACTTGTAAGTAATGTCTGCTACAAATACAGCATTTGCGTTTATCGTGTATGTGTTAGGTGTAACAGTCTTGCCGTCCAATGTCCAGCCGTTAAACACTTCGTAAGTCGTGCTTGCAACAGTTGGCGCTGTGGCGGTCTTGCCGTGTTCTATGATTTGAGTATCAAGAACGGAATCACCACGCATAAACGATACTGTGTGGAGTTGAATCCAGAGTGCAGTAAACGTTGTATTAGCGGTAATCTTGTACGTTGCAGGTGCAACTGTATCCGTTCCATTTATGCTCCAGCCCAAGAATTTATAGCCATCTTTTGTTGGGGTGGTTGGAACAGTTGCGCAGTTGTCCTTTGTAATCAATTGTGTAGAAACTGTGCTGTCGCCGTTCTTAAACAATACATCGTACTTGTAAGTATAGTTAGCCACAAAGTCCGTATTTTGCGTGATAGGGTAGTTCGATACATCTACAATCGCTCCGCTAACAGTCCAACCATTAAATACTTTGTGGTCTGTGCTTGTAACCGTTGGAGCGGTAGCCTTTGCACTCTTGTCCAAAGTTTGAGTCTTTAACTCAGTTGAGTTGTCGTCCAAGAAACGAACGCTAAATTGTTGGATGTAAAGGGCGGTAAAGGTTGTTGTGCCATTGATTGCAACTGTGGTAGGGTCAACGATATTCACACCGTCTTTAGACCAACCTAAGAAGCGATAACCAGCTTTTACTGGTGCAGTAACTGCGGTAGGCTTAGTGCCTTTTGCAACGATTTGACTTTCAACGATATCGTCATCAGCCACGAATTGCACATCGTATTTGTATGTAACACTTGCGACAAATTTCGTGTTTTCAGTAATTGGATATGTTGAAATATCAACAATCTCGTTGTTAACAGTCCAACCGCTAAATACCACGTATTGCGTGCTAGTTGGAGTAGTTACGCTAGCATAACCGCCGTTGGTAACAAGTTGAATTGCGTACAGTGCACCGTCGTATTCAAATGTTGCAACTGCTTGAGTATCGCTCTCGAACCCTGACAAAAATTGCTCGTATTTTTGAATATAGTTTGTGAGTTTTACAACTTGCGAATTAAGGTCGGAAATCTTTTGCGATTGTTCAACATTAAGTGCACTTAATTCGTTAATGCGGTTCGTTAAGCTAGAAATTTGAGTATTCAACTGCGAAATTGTAGCGATATTGGTGTTATTAGTTTTTGTAAGTTGTGTAATTTGCTCGTTTAAGCTATTAATATGTGCTTGCAAGGAAGTAATCGTTGTGCTGTTTTGCGTGTTACTTGCGGTCAAGTCGTCAATTCGTGCTTGCA
This sequence comes from Alistipes finegoldii, assembly GCA_963614045.1. Classification (GTDB taxonomy): domain Bacteria; phylum Bacillota; class Clostridia; order Christensenellales; family UBA1242; genus UBA7867. The sequence goes on from CAVEBU010000030.1 coordinate 2,969, forward strand.
ATTCAACTTTTGTTGCTTGCAAATCGGCAATTTGTAACTTGTTTTGCTCAACGGTTGCTTTGTAACCTGTGATTTGCTGTTCTAGTTCGTTAATGCTAGCGTTTGCGGTACTAAGTTGAGAGTTTAGATTAGAAATTTCCGCTTCAGCGGTTGCGTTTTCACTTTGCAAGTTTTGAATTGTAACATCGTTAGTTGCAATTATAGTCATATACTCACTGATTAAAGCCTTTTGTGTTGCAATGGTAGATGACTGTTGTGAACTACTGTCGTTTAGGTCGTTTATACGGGTTTCAAGTTCTGTTCTAGTTGCTTGCAATGAAGCAATTTGTAATTTGTTTTGCTCAATAGTTGCCTCATAGCCCGTAATTTTTTGTTGCAACTCATTTTTGTTGGTATTTGCAGATGTAAGTTGCAAGTTAAGACTAGCAATTTGCGTTTCGCAATCTTCGTTTACACTTTGCAAATTTTTAATAGTTGCATTATTTGTTGCAATTGTGGCGATATGCTGATTGATAGTCGCCGTTTGTGTTGCATTTTGTGCAGTAAGTTCGTTGATTTTGTTTTCGTTTTCAGTTTTGATTGTAGAAAGTCTTGTAATCTCTTGCGCATTTAATTCGTTAGTTGCGGTAAGTTTCGTAACTTGCGATTGCAATTCGCTTTTTTGAGAGTTTAGACTTTCAATGTTTGCGTTGTTAGCGGTAATTGTGTTTTGTGCGTCCGCCAACTGCACTGTTAGGTTAGACTTGTCTTTTTTGAGTTCGGTGATTTCGATTTCAAGTTTGGCCTTGTCCTCTAGTCCTGCGTCGTATCCGTCTTGATAAGACGTGTCTTTTTTGGCTTTATTTTGCCAAAACAAAACTGTACACCAAATCAAAAAAGCAAGTAGCAACATCGTGATTATTGACCCAACAGTGATTGCTATTGCTCTTTTTTCCATAAATCCTCCTTTAAAATACTATGCTTTTGCGCTAGTTTCAGCAGTAGCGTCAACTGCTGGTGTTACAGGGTCGCTAGGTGTAGCGGGCGTAATACCAAAAATGTTGTTGATAGTGTCCGAAAAAGATGTGCCATCCATACCAGACTTAATTGCTACAGCAATCAAGAATGCTACCACTGCTAGCACAATAATAGCCACTACCAGCGAGATAACAGAAGTTGTAGAACGTTTCATTACTGTACACTCCTTTTATTAGATTTACGGCGGGTGCCGTTGGCATAGCAACCACTAAGCAGGTTGACTAATTATCGCTGTTATTTTTTGAGATAGAACGGCCAAGCGAATATCCAATAAATTCCTAAGCCTATGTATTTAAGAATATACCAAAGTGCGATTGCCAAATATTTGATTATGTACCAGAGTCCGATTGCAAGGTATTTTAATAGATAAATTAAAAGTTGTATTAACGTAGGTAGAAGCGGAATCAATATCATAATTCCAAGCACTGCAACTAATACCCAAAACAATATACGCAAAAGTTTAGTAAGCCAAGCAGGCCAAGTAGCTTTTACAGTTTGCTCATTAACGGGCTTGTCCGAACCAGTTTGTTTATTATCAACGGCTCCCAAATTATATACTTTTTCTAATGTTTCATATTCCAAGCGTAATATACTTACTTCACCAACAATGGTACGATATTCCGTATATCCTGCTATGGTTGATGATTTTGAAAATGGTGTCTCAGCAAATCTTAAAACCCATTGTTTATTTTTGAGATTTTCAAGCGCTTCATCAGTAAGTTTATCCTGTACAGCGACATCAAAAACGCCACAGCTATAGATCGTTGTTCGTGTTTCTGTTGCAATAAAATCGGAAACAGTTTGTATCTTATCCCAACTATATTTATATCCAAAAGCACCGTCTCCTTCGTAGGTTACCTTATCTGTATACGAAAGTTTAGCAATATTTTCTATCTTAACTCCATACGCTGGCCCTAACACTGCAGGGGGATTGGTCATATTAGCATAATTATATGATTGGGCCACATAATACACTTCGGCACTTATTAATTTATCAATGCGCTTATCAGTAGAAAAAGCTACAAAATGACTGTCGCAACAATCGTAATTACTAGGGAAGAAATGCCAACCGTCTATATAACGACAAAACCCCACAAACTTATCGGTTACAGTAATGTATTCAACATCAATACAAGAAACAGAATCGTTTGTAAATGTGTATTTTTTGCCGACCGCATAACTAACTTCATTGATTACGTTATCACCACTAGCCTGTTTATCGCCATAATCTTCATTAAATGGGCGAAATATACCAGATATTGTGTAATATCTAGTTGGTTCGCTAGATACAGAAAAATTCGCTACACGATACTTATATAAAGTAGCATTAGCACTTAAAAAGTCTAGTTTGTAATTTGCAAGTTCAAGTTCGTCGCTGGCAGTACTAATATTAATTGAAGTTGCAAATTCACATAATGCAGGTTGATACACATATACAAACAACTCTTTGTTTACCGATTCCGCAATTTGAATTACTTGCAATGAATAGTCGTTATCTTTGTGGGGGTAGTCGTCCTTATTAAAAGAACTGTCTTTTTGCAAGTCCTCCAATACGGTTGTGTAGGTGATTTTCGTATCATCAGCAAAAGCACGTTGCGGGCTTATGCAGGGTAGCAAAAACACGCACAAAAATAGTGCGAGTAGGGAACAAATACAAAATTTGAATAATTTTGTGTTGCGGTGTTTTCTTTGTTTTTCGACCATAACTTTATCCTCCAATGGTATCCGCCGATTATTTGGTGTGAAAATTTTTATATATTGTAAAGGGAAGAAATTATAAAAAAATTTAAGAGTCGGCGGAATGGTAAGACAAGGTACAACAACTACAAAATATGTATAAAAGGAGTCAGAACCTTGTCAATTGTAACCACAGCAAAAAATAGGAGGTAACCAAAAAAAGCTGTGGAATGGTATAGCAACCGTTATAGCAGGTTGACTAATTACCGCTGTTATTAAAATGGCAAAGGGTCGTTTGTTTCGGTTAGACTAGTTGTAAGAGAAACACCCTCTTTGTCCATAATGTTGGCAATAGTAAATGCGTTCCTGTCCTTATATTCAAGCAAATTACACGAAATTGTGAGAACATCATATCTGTGCAGTTTAGACAAAACATCTGCTAAATCAAAACCGCAATTTTTGGCTGATGTTAGAGTACGAATTTTGCCCGATGCCAAATTGTCCTTAAATGCATCACAAAAAATCGTTAGTTCAAGTTTTTTGCCACCAGTTTCAACCCATTTTCCATCTTGTTGCACCTTTTCAGCACGAATTTCCGCAGTCAATAACACTGCATTTTCAATTAAAACTTTTGTTGCCATAACACAACACCTCACTTATATAAAATTTTTCGCCAAAATCACTTTGGCAATGGCAGGGGGGAGGGTGAATCGAACACCACATCGTAACTTCCAGTACCCCCACGAATAAGGCATAAAGCCTTATGATTAGAGTTTAATTGTTACATTTGTAACTTTGCTAGGACGTCTGATAACACGTTTTGTCGTGCGCTTTTTTGTGTTTGCTTTGCGTTTGGTTTTGTAAGCCATTTTGTACACTCCTATTAAATATTTTCGCTCCCGCCTGCGAATTCTGGTAACACACCCGTTCAGTCATTTTTTTTGTGTTACCCCCACATTAAACTAGCACATATCTTTGCGAATTAATGAAAGCACATAGTCTTCAAAACTCGCATACTTCTTATGTTTTATTACCAAATCACGAACGTAGTCGTATATATCAGCTGGCACTGTAAGTGAAACGACCATTTCGGAATCGGGGTCGTGCGTTTCCTCTGCGGGTTGCTCATCGACAACCTTTTTGGCGGTGACCCCCTTGCAAGATTTCACAAAGGAACGAATTTCCGCTTTTGTGGACTTGTATGTAAGCACTTTTTCAGCAAACGCATTGCGTATAACCTCATTTGATACAGGCAACAATTCTTGCAATTTGGAAATCGTGTAATCCTTTAATTCGGGAATGATAAATTTCTCGCCGGCGAGAAAATCTATAAACCGCCCCGAAATTTGCAAGTAATTGTATATCGTTTTTTCCGCTAGCCCGAATTTTTGCCCTAACAGTTCGGTTATTCGCATTCGCTTGCTAGACTGTTCGCCAATCAATAAACTATCGGAATTCGCAAGATTGCCAAGCGGAACACCCCGTTTGTTGACTGATTGATAAAGTTTGTACAAATTGCACAGCAACCCATAATCATCACGCAAGTTGTTTTGCAAGATTTTTTCAAGATTGCTGATAATCTGTTGCTGTTCGCTGGATAATTCAATTCCAAACTCAGCGCCAACATCCGTTATTGAAACAAAATAATCGGAATCCATTTTTTCACCCCCTTAATCGTTTATTTTCTGTACATACCACTAGCACGCAACCCCAGTGCAAATGTTAGCAGGCTTGCGGACTTGTTGGTTGTGTCATCCATACAAAAAATCTCTTTCGTTTTCCACTCGTTCGCCTCCATATCAAAATACCTCTTGCAAATCACCAACTCAGGTGTCTTGTCTTCAATCGTTTTAATCTGTCTTTTACTCTCCATTTTTGTTACTCCTACTAACTTTTTTATTTACATAAACAATTATAACTAAATAAATTAATTAAGTCAACAAAAATAAGTAAGTTTTTTATTTATTTTTATTATTGTTAATAAAATAGTTGTTTTTTACAAGTTTTTTGATATAATCAATCGTTGGAGGTGTGGAAAACTATGAAATTAAAGGAATTAAGAGAACAAAAAGGGCTATCTCAATACGAAATAGCACCATTATTTGGATTAAAACAAGCAACTTATGCCAATTACGAAATCGGCAAGACACAACCGACAATTGAAACGTTATGCACAATTGCAGATTATTTTGGCGTGTCGTTAGATTACCTGTGCGACCACAAGACAGTTGGCTCTACCGATGTTGGTTATTTAAGTGAACAGCAAAGGCAGTTAATCGCTTTAATTAAAAATCTAAATGAAACAAATACAATAAAGGCATTCGGCTACCTTGCGGGCTTGCTTGCAGGGCAATAAGGATGGTGAACACAAATGACAAAAACTGAAAAGAATTGGCTCGCATTTGTTTTAATTACAACTCTTGTGCTTTGCATGTGTCTTGCATATTTTGCCACAAAAAATAACGGCAGTAGCGGTAACACGTTGTTTTCAAGACAAGCAACAATGAATGATATAACGATAGATACATCAGCTGAAATATCTTTAAGTACGAATTATACGATAAATCCAAAAGTTGATATAAATGATCTAGAATTAACTTTCAAATACTACACTAATGACAATAAGTATGTAACAACAAAATCAAAAGTCGTGGGAAATGTTAAGGCGAGACAACAATATCAAGTATCAATAAGTTTTGCAGAATTTAGTTTTACACAATTATTAAACATATCAAAAGTGTCAGTTTCTGTAGCAAAAGGAAGCACCGCTACTTTTAATTAACACAAATTTATGATATAATCTCTCAAAAATGGAGAGTAAAACATTAAGGAGATTATATTTATGAATGAGCAACTAATCAAAAATTTTTTTGGCGATAGCCGAAGCTCAAAAGGAGCAACTAAAACTTGCAAGCAACGCTAATTCGGCGATTACTGAGTTTTTACGTGGAATGCTGGATGCCACAACACAAGAAAAGAACAGCGCTCAAAATGAAACTTATGTTTTTCAAAATAATTACAAATTGGAGAGTGAGGAAACGAAAAACATAACGTTAAGAAAAGATGGGCGCTATATGGGGCGCAAACAAGTTGATGGAAGAATTACAACCGTATATGCAAAAACCATAAGACAATGTTTTACCAAATTAAAACAAGCAAGCCAGAAACAAAAAAGACAGATAGACTCAAAGTTTACATTACATCAATGGCTTTATGAATGGTACAAAACATACAAGGAGAACTTTGTTTCGGAAGATACAGCAAAAAAGATAATAAGAGTAGTTAAACATGTCTCAAATAATATTAAAGATTTACCATTAACACAACTAACAACTCAAACGATACAAAAATACTTAAATACTATTGAACGGAGTAGGAAAAAAGAATTTATATCTTTGTATTTCAAAGCGTGTTTACAAAAAGCGGAAGATTTGGAGCTAATACATAAGAACCCATTTAATGCAGTAGTAAAGGAACAAAAACTAAATCACATTAGAGAGGGGTACACCCTAGCAGAGCAAAAAATTATTTTGGAAGCAATTAAGGGTACGCAAATTGAAAATTTAATATTAATTTATCTAATCACAGGTATTAGGAAAAATGAACTAATGACAATTAATCTTGATACTGATTTAGATCTCAAAAACAAAACGCTAAAAATAAAAAGTGAAAAGAAAAGAGACAAAAATAAGTATAGGTATATAGATTTGACTAATGAGGCAATAGAACTATTGCAAAAATCAAAATCACAATTAAAAACAAAAACAGACTACATATATAGACAATTAAAAACCACATTAAACGAATACAACATAAAAACAGGGTTACACAGATTAAGGCATACATTTGCAACTAATCATTTTTACTTAGGTACACCTATAAAATTAATTAGTAGTTGGTTAGGGCATGAAACCATAGAACTAACACAAAATATTTACACGCACATTGACCGTTCAATAACAAAAGAAGACATAATTAAATTATATAATAATTTATATTATCGGATTTGACACAGTTTTGACACAGTTTTTTGATATAAGATTTATAAAATCATAAAATATTGAAAAACAAAAAGAGGCATAGCACAAACCGCTAAACCCCTTTATTTATGGGCTTTTTGCCCAAAAATCATTGGTGCCGAAGGCCGGACTCGAACCGGCACGGGGTTGCCCCCGAGGGATTTTAAGTCCCTTGCGTCTGCCATTCCGCCACTTCGGCAAATTGGAGGTGCCAACCAGATTTGAACTGGTGAATAAAGGTTTTGCAGACCTTGGCCTTACCACTTGGCTATGGCACCACGTTTAAGAATGGATATCATTAGTTTAACATATAAATCGAATAATTGCAAGTGTTTTATCGCAATTTTCTTATTTTATTTATATGATTTTGCGATTTTATCGGTGAAAATCCCTCTAAAATAGTATTATGGCGGTTAAAATTAAAAAAAATCAAAAAATTTTTAATTTTTTTATGAAAAACGCTTGATTTTTTTTGAATTATTTGATATAATGTAATCGTTCTCATCTGAAGAGGACGATTTGTGGGAGCTTAGCTCAGCTGGTAGAGCATCTGCCTTACAAGCAGAGGGTCATAGGTTCGAGCCCTATAGCTCCCACCATTTTTGCGAGAGTAGCTCAGTTGGTAGAGCGTTACCTTGCCAAGGTAAATGTCGCGGGTTCGAGTCCCGTCTCTCGCTCCAACTGAGTCCAAAAACCGCACATAAGGTGCGGTTTTTTGTATGGTATCTATCCAGACGGGACTTAAACCCTAAGCAGATTACGGGCTATGCAAAACACGTATAGGGGGGTGCGTAAACATTGCAGATGTGAAGTATGTGTGTTCCGCCTCTCGTTCCAACTGATTATAGAGCGGGTTCCGTAATGGGACTCTTTTTGCTTTCGCTAGAAAAACAAGCAGTATATTTCTACATTTTCTACTGTTTAAGGTCGTATATCGAATACAAACACACCAAACAGTCCGCATATTTTTTCTACGTATTGACTCTTTTGATTCATCTTGTGCATAAGCCAAAACCCACTTAAAACCCCAAAATTTATCAAAATATAAAAAATTCCCTTTAAATTACTTT
>CAVEBU010000031.1:0-9074 GCA_963614045.1 Alistipes finegoldii
CTAGGAATTGACTGCACTAGACGTAAAATTCCCTGCGTGTTAAGAACGTCAGTTTTGTAGAATTTCCCGTCAACAGACTCTAATTTCAGTTGCACGATTTCTTCGTGCAACTCACTTCCTTCTTGTTTTAACTTTCTTTTTAAATCACTCCAGTAATTACGAGGAATCTTACTTTCCGTTAGCACCGCCACCACGTCCACGACAGAAAAATACCAATCCTCTTTTTCGGCGTCCCACTGTGTCCTAATTTTTTTATCTTCGAATAATTTAATGTTTGACATAATTCGCTCCTTATCCTCACTTGCCACTTAAAAATTGCGAGCAAGCGATTTTTCTCATAAATTATATCACATTATGGCGATTAAGTCCATATTTTAGGGGGGAATTTTTGTCAAAAGCGTGTATTTTGTGTGAAGAAAAATCCAAGATAATACGCTGATTTGCTTTACATTTTTATCAAGATTTGCTAAAATATAGGCAAACTTTTACGGGAGAAAACTATGGAAATTTATAAGATTTTGGCGACTAAATTTAATCTAAGGCCAGATTATTCGCAGAACATTATTTCACTGCTTGACGAGGGTTGTACGGTGCCTTTTATTGCACGTTATCGTAAGGAAATGCACGGCAGTTGCGACGACCAAACCATTAGAGAATTCGCAGATAATTTGACTTATTTGAGGAATTTGAACACACGAAAAGACGAGGTTACGAAACTTCTTGATGAACAGGGAAATCTCACGCCAGAGCTTCAAAAGAGCATTGACGATGCCGTAACACTTACGGAAATTGAGGATATTTATCGCCCATTTAGACCGAAACGCAAGACACGTGCGAGCGTTGCGATTGCTGCGGGGCTACAGCCTTTGGCAGACTTGATTTTGGCGCAAAACAACGACAATTTGCTGGAACTTGCCAAGCCTTTTGTTAACACTGAAAAGGGGATAAATAGCGAAGAAGAGGCGCTCGCAGGTGCGAGTGACATTATAGCGGAAGTCGTTGCTGACGACCCGACCGCTAGAAAGAAATTGCGTGAACTCTACTGGCCACGTGCGTTTATAAATTGCGAGTGGAAAGAGGACAAGGACGAGAAGAAAGTTTACGAAAATTACAAGGCGTTTCACCAAATTATTCGTGACCTACCTGCACACAGAATTTTAGCGTTCAATCGTGGCGAAAAAGAGGGTGCACTAAAAGTTGATTTGCTCCTAAATCGTGAGGGGTATAGCAAGGTTAGTGACGCACTTTTTGGGCAGTTCTGTAAATCGGGACATAAGGACTTAATGCCCGAATTTGACGATGCAAGCAAGATTAAATTGCCGAAAAAAGTTGTTTTTGGCGAAATGACAGCAAGGCAGTTGGTGGCTTATGCAGTGCTTGACGGATATACGAGACTGCTTGCGCCAAGTTTGGAACGTGAGTTGCGTAACGACCTAACTGACAAGGCAAACGAACAGAGTATTAAAATGTTTGAGTTAAATCTTAAGCCGTTGCTTATGCAACCACCTCTCAAGAACAAGACGATTATGGCGGTTGACCCAGCATACAGAACGGGTTGCAAAATCGCCGTAATTGACCCTAACGGCAACGTGCTTGACCACACTGTTGTTTATCCGACCCCACCGCAAAACAAAGTGGAGGAAGCGATAGCGATTCTTAGTCAGCTGATTATTCGTCATAGTGTGGACGCAATTGCTGTTGGTAACGGAACTGCTAGCAAAGAGGCGGAAATTTTTGTGACGAAACTAATCAAGGCGGTCGGTCGTCCTGTGCAGTATGCGATGGTGAACGAATCGGGGGCGAGTGTCTATAGTGCGAGCAAGTTTGCGGCGAAGGAATTCCCACAATACGACGTTACGACCCGTAGCGCAATTTCAATCGCAAGGCGGTTGCAAGACCCGTTGGCTGAACTCATTAAAATCGACCCGAAATCGCTTGGTGTTGGGCAGTATCAACACGATATGCCACAAAAAAGGCTGAGCGAAGTGCTTGATGGCGTCGTTGAAAATAGCGTTAATACCGTCGGCGTGGACTTGAATACCGCTTCAGTGCCTCTGCTCACTCATGTCAGCGGACTAAACGCTAGTATTGCGAGCGAAATTGAGAAATTTCGTGATAAAAACAAGGGTTTTGTATCTCGTGAGCAACTTTTGTCAGTGCCGAAACTTGGCGCAAAAGCGTACGAGCAGTGTGCGGGCTTCTTGCGTATTCCTAATGCGAAAAATATTCTGGACAACACCGCCGTTCACCCAGAAAGTTACCCCGCAACGACCAAACTTTTGGAGCATTTCGGCTTGACTGAAAACGATGTTCGGGCGGGGAATTTGGCGACGCTTCCACAAAAAATCGAAAAAGAGGGCGCAAGCAAAGTTGCAAGTGTTTGTGGTATCGGCGAGCCGACATTATTGGATATGGTGGCAGAACTTATTAAGCCTGGTCGTGATGTGCGTGACAGTTTGCATCAACCCGTTTTGCGTAGCGAACTTTTGGGGCTTGAGGACTTAACTGTCGGTATGGATTTGGATGGCGTCGTTCGTAATGTAATCGACTTCGGTGCGTTTGTCGATGTTGGCGTGCATACTGATGGAATGGTTCACGTAAGCGAAATTTGTGATGCGTATATCAAGCACCCTAGCGAAATCTTGACAGTTGGCGACCACGTCCGTGTGCGTGTAATTGGTGTCGATTTGCAGAAAAATCGCCTTTCTCTAAGCATTAAAAAAGCCGATAAATAATTTATAAAAAATACGAAAAAAATTCAAAAAAATCGGCAAAAAAATAAATCAAAAAAAATAATAAAAAATGTTCAAAAAATACAAGAAAAATGCTAAGAAATAAATAACAAAAAAATCAAAAAAATATTAAAAAATCAAAATTTATTTAACATTAAAGCGGACTGGTTTTGCCAGCCCGTTTTATAAATTAAAAATTAAAATAAATTTTTTAATTTTTTATTGTCTTTTTTGCTGTTTTATTATATAATATGCTAAACTTATATATCAAAGGAGGTAGGCAATTGCAAGCATTTTGGGAAGTTTTGCAAAGACTTGACGAGGTTAACGTGGCACCAGAATTTAGGGAAACTTTTGTGAAAATGATAAAAGATATGGACAACTATTTTTCTAGCAAAGAGGACAAGTTGAGTTTGAATTTCGGCGAAGTTTTTAACAAATTTCTTTTTAACAATTTAACGATAAGAAGTTATTTGGAAACGGATGAAAAATTAAACGGCGAGGGCGGGTGTTATATGGAAAAAATCAACACAATATGCCTAAATAAAAATACCGACGAAACGCATTTGTGTCACGAGTTTATCCATTTTATTATTCACAATCAATATGCCACAAATTATTTTGGAGACCGCTTGCCACTGCCCACATTTTTGGACGAATATGCGACGCAATCGTTGGCGACAAGAATAACCAATAGCCCCGAAAGTGTGGGCTATAAAACGATGATTTCTCTTGTCGATTTTGCGAATAGGCACTCCAGCCCGCAAGTAACTTTGGAAGATTTTTTAAACGGCAAATTAAACGATTATTGGGAAAATAACTTGCTGTTTTCAAATCTTGCGACAACCTTTAATGAAATATCAAATAATAGCACAGAGCAACTTGAAAGCAAGGTTGTTTTGGGTGTGCTAAGACATTCTGCTAGGGATTTTTTGCAGGAAAATAAAGACGCTTCGTTTGAAGATTTTGTGCAACATTTGGTTACGCTAGAATGCGAAAATATTGAGAGCGGGGAAATTGATGGACATAGGGAAGCGGGCTCCCGTTTGACTCAAGAAGACAGAGAGCAGTTTTATTTGAAGTATAATATAGTTAAGCGATTTATAAAATCGAAAGGAATTGAATCTCAACTTGATGAACAAACGGAGCAAGACGCAAACAAAACTGTGCAAAATTATGTTGTGGCAAAATTAAAAGAAAATCATAATAATTATTGTGAGGAACGCAGTCAATATAGTTTCACAAAAGAGGAGCAAATGGCTTTAAATGATATTGTTGAAGTCAACAATATGATGGACAGCATAGAATTTTATCAAAAAAACGAACAACAATGCGTTAAATTTTAGCGAAAATTAAGGTTAACGCAGACAAATTTTATAAATCAAAAAGGGGTGGGGAATTATGTTAGAATTAAAAAACATCACCAAAGTATACGAAATTGGCAAGAAAAATGATAAAAATTACCAAAGAGTTGATTCGCTTAAAGGCGTTAATATCGAGTTTCGAAAAAGCGAGTTTGTTTCAATTTTGGGCCCGAGCGGTTGCGGGAAAACAACTCTTTTAAACATTATCGGTGGACTAGACAAATACACCAGTGGCGACCTTGTTATAAACGACACTTCAACAAAAGAATACAATGACAGCGATTGGGATAACTACCGAAATCACAAAGTCGGCTTCGTTTTTCAAAGTTACAACCTTATTCCGCACCAAACAGTTTTGCAAAATGTAGAGCTTGCGCTAACTCTTTCGGGGGTTAGTAAGGAGGAAAGGAAAAAGCGTGCAACACAAGTTTTGGAGAAAGTCGGACTTAAAGACAAATTAAACGTGAAGCCAAATCAACTTTCTGGCGGGCAAATGCAGAGGGTTGCAATCGCAAGGGCGCTCGTTAACGACCCCGAAATTATCTTGGCGGACGAGCCAACGGGAGCGTTGGATAGCAAAACAAGTGTGCAAATTATGGAGCTTTTAAAAGAGATTTCCAAAGACAAGCTTATTGTAATGGTTACGCACAACCCCGAACTTGCCGAAAAATATTCCACACGTTTGGTTAAACTTTTGGACGGGACAATCATTTCGGACTCAATGCCATATTCAAAAACTGACAGTAAAGAAGAGGCAAAAATCACCGAAAACAAAGCAGACAAAAAAGAAAAAACCCGTATGTCTTTTTGGACTGCTTTAGCGCTTTCTTTTAAGAATTTGCTAACAAAAAAAGCACGCACGTTTCTAGTGTCTTTTGCGGGTTCTATTGGAATAATCGGCATATGCTTGGTTCTTGCGGTTTCAAGTGGCTTTTCGTCTTACGTGAATAATGTTCAAAAAGATACGCTAAGCAGTTATCCTGTGCAACTTTCAAATACCGAATACAACATTGCCGAGCTTATGAGCATTTTTATGACGACTAACGACGGTTCGGAGACGAACGACAAAGACAAAGTCTACACAAAGCAAGAATTAACAGAAATGCTCAAAAAATTCAACGCTTCATCATCTTCGAGTGATTTAAAATCTTTTAAAGAATACATAGAAGCCGACGGCAAAACGGAAATAGAAAAATACACGTCCGCAATTCAATATATTTATAATAGCAAAATAAATGCGTATTATGAAAGTGGCGAAAACGGACTAATAGCGGTTAACCCAACTACAGTTTTTGCCGATGTTATCGGTTCTTATCCAAAGTCCAAACTTGACACTTCCGAAAAGCAAATTCGATACGGGCTTTTGAGTTATATGTTTGGCGACAAAACGTCTTACTACAAGAATTCATTTTGGTCTGAAATGATAGACAATCAGCAACTGCTTGAAAGCCAATATGATTTAGTCAAAGGTTCTTGGCCACAAAACTATAACGAAATTGTGATTGTCGCTGATAAAAATAGCAAAATAAGTGATTACACCTTGTACGGACTTGGTCTTTTGGATCAGAGTGCCTTAAACACGCTTTTGGACAATTATATAAACAACAAGGACAGCCAGCCTGTCACAAAGTCGTTTACGTTTGAAGAACTTATGGGCTTGCAATATAAGATTATTTTGGAAAGCGATTATTTCGAACAGCAAGAAAATGGCACGTACGTAGATATAAGAGATTATAAAACGACAAATCCGCAACTTTATAAAGAAAAACTAACGAATTTATACAACACAAAGGCGGTTAACATTAAGGTTGCGGGGGTTATTCGTGAAAAAGAAAATGTTAGCGCAACAACAATCACAACCGCAATTGCTTATACCAAAAACCTAACAAATTACGTGATAGAGAAAAATAACCAAAGCGCTATTGTGCAAGCGCAATTGCAAAATTCAAGCAAAAATGTCATAACTGGCGAGAATTTCACTGAGGGCAAACAGCAAGAAGAATTCAAAAACACCTTAAGCACAATCGGTTATGTTGACTTGCTTCTGCCCGAAGGGATAAATTTGTATCCCAAAACTTTTGAGGCAAAAACCGATATATCAAACTTCATTTCGAATTACAACAAAAAGCAAATAGATAGCGGAAATCAAGACAAAGTTGTCACTTATTCCGACACAATCGGCACAATGATGAGTTCAGTTTCAACAATAATTTCCTCAATAACCTACGTGCTAATCGCTTTTGTTGCAGTGTCTTTAATTGTAAGTTCCATAATGATAGGAATAATTACATATATTTCAGTCATCGAACGAACAAAAGAAATCGGCGTTTTGCGGTCGGTGGGTGCGTCCAAAAGAGACGTCAAACGTGTGTTTACTGCCGAAAGTTTGATAATTGGGCTAGTTGCGGGACTTTTGGGTGTGATAATTTCGTTTGTTTTGGTGTTGCCAATAAACTTAATAATCGGCTCGCTAACGGGCATTTCCGGACTTGCGCAAATTCCAATTATTGGTGCGTGCGTGCTAGTAATAATCAGTATGGCGCTAACATTTATTGCGGGACTTTTCCCAGCAAAAGTAGCCTCCAAAAAAGACCCTGTTATTGCTCTTAGAACAGAATAAAAAGTTCACCAATTACGCTTTTTGCAAAATTTAAATGCGAATTTCGGTTGAATTTATTAAATTTTAGTTAAATATCCACAAAAAAATAGCATTACAGCAATTTGTAGTGCTATTTTCACAATTTATTGATGATTGTATAAATGTCGGTTGTTTTTGGTTGAAATTAAGCGAATTTCACTAAAAGTTACCGCTTTACATATAATGTAAGGAATGCAACAAGCATTCAAAAAGGTGAACTATGTGTTTTTTTAATTGCGAAGATGATTGTTGTGTGAATCGTCCTTACGGTTGCGGTTGCTGTGGGCAAGGGCAGAGTCTTTACCCTCGCTCCGTTTCAAGCGGAATTACAGGTCCGACAGGCCCTGCAGGTCCGCAAGGTTTACAAGGAAACACAGGTGCGACAGGTCCAACGGGTCCAACAGGTCCGACGGGGCCAACAGGTCCAACGGGCGAGGCAGGGACTTCAAACGTGGTCGCAAGCATTGCTTCAAGCACCACCCCTGTGACCACTAGCACGAATTTTGAAGCTACTCCAGAAATCACTCCGTCAGGCAGTACGGCGATAACTTACGCAAACGATTCGGGTGTTTATACGCTTGAATCTGGCGTGTATATGATTTCATACGGCGCCCAAACGACCACTCAACCGTCCGAAACCGTCGGACTTCGGCTAATGGTTAACAACGTGGAAAATACCGTTTCTGCAATAGTTTCCTCAGGCACGAGCGATTACCTCTCCAAAACGATGACGCTTAATTTCGATAGCCAAACAACCCTTGCGCTTGCCATTTCTCCAACAGGCTCCAACAACCCGACCGCCACGAATATTTATTTAAGTGTGGTTAAGATTGCATAACCCCGAAATTTTTGGGGTGTTTAAACGTCGCAATGCTTCGTCACTTTCATAATGATTAAAATAAAGTAAAATGCAAGCAAAAAAGCCCGTTTGGGCTTTTTTGTCATCTTACGACTAGAGAGCAATTTCCCCCACAGACAATCGAAGCGGGAAGCGGGCGGGACGAAGAACGATTTTTGGGAGATGTTGGCAAACAAAAAGCGAGAGCCAAAAACTCTCGCAAATGGTGACTCCAGCGGGAATCGAACCCGCGTTACCACCGTGAAAGGGTGGTGTCTTAACCGCTTGACCATGGAGCCATACGCATTATATCACTTCGGTATTTTGGTAGCGATGAGTGGATTCGAACCGCTGACCTGTCGGGTATGAACCGACCGCTCTAACCAACTAAGCTACATCGCCAAAAGCCGATTGGATATAAATACAAAGCAATTATACAACAAAAAAGACGATTTGTCAACAATTTTTTGAATTTAATTTTCACAAAATTTAATCTTTGTTGTTTTGGTACAAAAACAGTGGAATTTGTGACAACACGTGCTAAAAAGTGGACATTATCGAATAAATATGATACAATAAAATCATCAAATTCGAGGTGTTTTTTCGCTATGAAAGTTGAGTCTATGCAACAGTTAAATGTTTTTTTTACGCAGTTCGAGGTTTTAATGGGGAGGCGGAAGCGACTTGCGGGTCAAGTTCAGCATTTTCCAAGTCAGCAAAGCCAAGTTTTTGAGAATTGTGTCCGTCACGCTCAAAATCGGCAGTCTTTTGCTAGTGACCTTTACCAGCAAGATAATCTATCTCAACGGCTTGCTGTACTTAATTCGCAATGTAGCAGTGTGGCGGAGCAATTCGTACATGCGGGCGATTTCAGTACGGACAAATTGACAAAGTACCTAGCGGGCGTGTTGACTCGCAAAACGGGTGTTGCTTGGCTACCTGTTCGCTATCTTTTGCGTGCTGACGCAGGACGCAGACCTCGTGTCGATGCGTATGGGCTAATTAAAGCTGATGCGATTAAGACTTTGCCAGGAATCACTGATACAATGACGTTACTTGACCGCAAATACGGGCTTCCGCAACTGACGAGTTGGGTCAAATATCGTGAAACCGATTGCGAAAAGCAAGGTTGTCCCAAGCCAGATTATGAGTCAATCGAAAATATGGATAACATTTGGATGTTCACATCAAACGACTTCATTTCTGTCGGCGCAACTGACCGTTTTAACGCATTTTTTGACTTAAACGGAGTGGAGGGCAAACCCTTTTTGCACCTTTATGTTACCCCAAATTACGAACAGCCTTTGCGTGAAATCGGCAAAATTCAAGGGCTGAATTGCTATCAAAATTACATCGCCCCCGAACTCAGCGAAACCCACCCGCACAGCATAGTTTTGTCGGCGCTTTCCGACCTGGTTGATGCACGTGTTGAGCGTGCTTCGGAGAAGGATGCTTCCGTCCAAGAAGCGTTTTTCGGGGGATAAACTGTGTAATACGTCGTC
>CAVEBU010000032.1:0-7232 GCA_963614045.1 Alistipes finegoldii
CTCACAGATCCTTCCACAGACAATCAAAGCGGGGAGCGGTCAGGATGACGCAAGGGGGTGTACCCCTTGCGTATTAAAAGGCAAAGTATCCTTCTTATCGGACGGGGGTGTCCCCTATCCGTCTGCATAATTGAAGAGGAATGTATCCTTTTAACGCAAGGAGTAGCTTTTTTGCGTTTTTAGGGCAAAATATTCTTGTTTGGGGGATGTGTGAATGGGGTGAATTGAAAGATTTTAGCTTAAATGTGAGGTCAGGAGGGGGATTTTGTTTGGTGAAATGGGTGGGATTTGCTTAATTATTTGATTTTTTTGCTAAAATCAATTGTAAATTGTGCGATTTTATGGTAAAATCAAGATAGGAGAAATCACAATTTAGAGGTAGAATATGAAAATTTTAGTTGATGCTTATGGTGGTGATCAGACGACAAGTGAAATTGTGGATGCTTGTCTTTTGTTTCTATTTAAAAATAGCAACGTGTGTATTGATTTGGTGGGCAAAAAAGAAGAGATTGAGGAGATTTTGGCGACCAAGACTTATGACAAAAATAGGCTCAAAATTATCAATGCGGACAGTGTAATTACATGTAATGAAGCACCTGTTGAAGCGCTTCGCACAAAGCGGGACAGTTCGCTCGTGGTGGCTCTTGATTCGCTAAAATCTGGCGAATATGCTGGGCTTGTTTCCGCTGGTAGCACAGGGGCGGTTTTGTCGGGGGCGGTTCTTAAACTTGGTAGAATCAAGGGGGTTTCAAGGCCTGCTCTTGCACCGCTTTTACCGACCGTGAAGGGTGGCAAAGTTCTGCTGATTGATTGTGGTGCAAATGTGGATTGTAAGCCGATAAATCTTGCGCATTTCGCCCTTATGGGAAGTGAATTTATGAAAGTCATCGAGGGCATACCTCAGCCGAGGGTTGCGCAACTTAATGTTGGTGTTGAGGACGCAAAGGGCAATGATTTGGCAAAAAAGTCTCACGAAATTTTGCAAAAATTGCCGATAAATTATGTTGGAAATATGGAAGCTAGGGACGCTTTATCGGGCGAATATGATGTAATTGTTGCGGACGGCTTCTGCGGGAATATTCTGCTCAAAAGTATAGAGGGGACTTTGCAAAGCTTTATGGGTGTGCTTCGTTCTGGGCTTATGTCGTCGTTTCGAGGAAAAGTTGGCGGTCTGCTCATCAAAAAACCTCTTAAAAGTGTAATAAAAAGGTACGATTATCAGGCATATGGTGGGTCGCCGATGCTGGGGACAAAGCATATTGTAGTCAAAGCGCATGGCTCGGCTAAGGTCAACAGTTTGGTGTCGGCACTTGAGCAGGTTAAGGAATTTGCTGAGAAAGATTTGCTGTCTAAAATCGGCAATGCGATTTCTAATGCGGAAGACATTTTGCAGTCTGTGGAAGAAGTGTAACGGTTTACGTTTATAGCAAAAATAGGAGAAATTGAATTTGAGTTTCAAGAGAATTGAGGTGCTAGGATTTAAATCCTTTGCAGATAAATTATCTATAGAATTTAGTGATGGAATCACCGCAATTGTTGGGCCAAATGGTTGCGGGAAGTCAAATTTTGCCGACGCAATTCGCTGGGTATTGGGTGAGCAAGCGCCCAAAAATTTGCGTGGTTCAAGTATGCAGGATGTTATTTTTAAGGGTGCTGAAGGGCGAAAGGGGCTGTCTTATTGTGAGGTGTCCCTTGTTTTTAGTAACGAGGACAAGCGTTTTAACCTTGATTATGATGAGGTTGTGATTTCTCGTAAATTGTATCGTTCCGGCACGAGTGAATACAGTTTAAACCGCAATCCATGTCTATTAAAGGATATTCGTAATTTGCTTCATGATAGTGGAATTGGGCGGGACGGCTATTCAATTATTGGTCAAGGTAAGGTGGAGCAAATTGTTTCAAGCAAACCTGAGGATCGCCGTTCTATTTTTGAAGAGGCGGCTGGAATTGCCAAATTCAAGGAGCGCAAAAACGAAGCAGAGAATAAACTTGCTCGCACTCGGGAAAATCTTGCGCTGATTGAAAATACCGTTATCGAAATTGAAAGACAGGTTTTGCCTATGCGTGAGCAAGCAGTTAAGGCAAAAAAATATCTTGAACTTCGTGATAATTTAAAGTATTTAGAAATAAATAATTACATATATAATTTTGAAAACGCTAGTCAAAATAAACAAAAAATTGCTGACGTGATTGAAGGGTTAAAAGAAGAAGTTGCTAGTAAGGAAGGCAGTGTTGCAAAAGCTACTCAGAATCTAAATGATTCGCTAGAGGGTATTAAGGCGATGGACGAGCAGATTCAGGCGATGAATGACGAAGTTTTACGGCTGACTGTGAGTTTGGAAAAAGTTGCTGGCGATCGTCGTGTAAATGAGGAGCGCTTGAAATATTTGACGGAGCAAAATACCAAAATTGAGGCAGAATTACTGGAACAGCGGGCAGATTTTGACAAAATTAATGAGCAAATCGTGAATTTGCAGGCGGATAAAAGTGCAAAACTCAATCAGCTGGGTGAATTGCGTGCTAAATGTGATGAATTGCAAAATATTTACGCACAAGTGCTAGAGCAAACTAAAGCGAACGAAAAAATGGTTAGTGGCGCACAGCAGGAAGTTCAAAGCGCTATTGATAAAATCAGTGAAGTTAAGTCAAATATTGCAAGACTCAGCACTGAAATTGCAGGAATTGATGACCAAATTTGTGAACTTGGCGAGCGTCAAAACGGACTTCACGAGCGAAAAGAGGGCGCTTACATTTTGGAAAAACAAGCCAAAACCGACAGTCAAGATGCGGAGGAAACCCGTCAACAAACGTGGCATAACTTGTCTGCTTTGCGGACGAATCTTAACTCTTTGGAAGCGGGAATTCGTGATGCGCAGGATAAATTTGAAACGGCGAATACTGAACTAAATCGTTTGGAATCTCGCAATAAGATTTTACAAGAAATGCAAGACGATTATGAGGGTTACAACAATACTGTTAGACGGCTTTTGCTTGATGCGGGCAAAAATTCCGAACTCAATGCGCTGATTGTAGGTGTTGTGGGTGAATTAATAACTGTGCCTCAGCAGTTGGAAGTTGCTATTGAAATGGCGCTTGGCTTTGCGGTGCAAAACGTGGTTACTCGCAATGAGCAGGACGCAAAGAGGCTTGTGCAGTATCTTAAATCTCGCAATTATGGGCGGGCGACGTTTTTGCCGATAAATTCGGTTAAGCCGAAATTTATAAACTCGAGCTATGCTGATTTTGTTAATTCTTATGGAAGTTACGGAATTGCTAGCGAATTGATTGATTATCCGTCCGATATTAAGCCCGTTATTGATAGTTTGCTAGGAAATACTGTTGTTGTGGAAAATATGGATACGGCGATTAGGCTTGCAAAGGAAAGTAGATTCGGTTTTAAAATCGTGACTCTAGATGGCGACGTCTTGAATACAGGCGGTTCTATCGCTGGTGGTAGCAAAAAAGCGGAAGTTAATAATTTGTTGAGTCGGGAGCGAGAGATTGAAACGATTTCCGAAAAAATCAAGATTCAACAAAGCCACGTAAACGAGTTTCGAAATGCTGTGACTAAATACAAGGAAATGCGTGATGAGTTGGTCGCTGAAATTGAAAAGCAGAGTAAAATTCTACACGATAGCGATGTAGAACTTGCTCAAAAAGAAGAAATTTTACGTCACGCACAGGAAGATTGTGAAAATTACGAAAGCGAACTTGAAAGCGTTGGGCAAGAAATCGCTCGCTTGTGCGCTAGAAAGAATGCCCTTGCTAAAGAGCTTGAGTTGTATAACGAATTGAATGGCGCTGATTTGCCTGAGGTTAAGGACGGTGTCGAAAATTCTGGCAAAAGTCAGTACGACATTTTGTGCGCAAAGCGTGACGACTTAAACGAGCAAATCACCGAGCAAAAAATTAGTATTGCGACACTTGAAAGCGAACTTGCGGGTTTTGACAGTGATTTGGCTAGGTTTGTAGCGGAGCAAGAGGCGTTAAGTCAGGAAATTGACGAAAACAACGCACTTTTGTCAAAAAACAATGTCACGATTGATACAACTCGCAAGATGACCGCAGGCGACGGCGACGATGATTATGAGGCGACAAGCAATAAACTTGAGGCGGTTAAGAGCAAAATTGCTGAAATGGAAGCGGTAAAGGACGAGCTTCATGAGTCAATTTCAGGGATTGAAGAAGAGCGTACAAAATTAAATGGCGAATTGACCCGTCTTAATGAGAAGATTTTTCACGAGGAGGCTCGCCTTGCGCAAATTGACACTAATATCGAAAATATGCAGGATCGAATTTTGGAAGATTATGAACTGACATATTTAACTGCGTTAGAGCTTAAGGACAAGGATTTTGACTCAACTAATTGCAACGCTCGAATCAACGAGGTTAGGCGTGAAATCAATAAGCTTGGTAACGTTAATGTCAACGCAATTGAGGATAGCAAGACTCTCGATGAGCGCTATACGGAATTGAGCACGCAACTTGATGACCTTAAACAAGCGGAGGCGGATGTTGTGGGCGTGATTAAAGAATTGAGCGACCAAATGACTGAGCGATTTATGACGCAATTTGATAGAATCAACCAGAATTTTGGTAAGATTTTTAGAGAATTGTTTGGTGGTGGTAGTGCGGAGTTGAAATTGACAGACGGTGACGTGCTGACCGCTGGTGTGGAAATTAAAGCGGTGCCACCTGGTAAGGCTTTGGGCGGGAATTTGTCGCTTCTTAGCGGTGGCGAAAAATCACTTACCGCAATCGCAATACTGTTTTCAATTTTGAAGTTGAGACCAATGCCGTTTTGCTTGCTTGACGAAATTGATGCAGCACTAGACGATGCGAACGTGGAGCGTTTTGCGAAGTATCTGCATAGGTTTGCGAGCGAAACGCAGTTTATCGTCATCACGCATCGTAAACCAACAATGGAACTCGCCGACAATCTATATGGGGTTACTATGGAAAATAAGGGTGTAAGTAAGGTTGTATCTGTGAAGTTGAGCGAAGCGATACAAACAGTACACTGACTTACACCGAGAAGGCTGGAAGCCGGTTATTTTCCGATAGCCTGCCGGATTGCGAAGAGAAGAGAAGTGCGAAGAACGGCGAACCGGCAGACCGGAAATAAATAAGGGTGTAAGTAAGGTTGTATCTGTGAAGTTAAGCGAAGCGATACAAACAGTACACTGACTTACACCGAGAAGGCTGGAAGCCGGTTATTTTCCGATAGCCTGCCGGATTGCGAAGAGAAGAGAAGTGCGAAGAACGGCGAACCGGCAGACCGGAAATAAATAAGGGTGTAAGTAAGGTTGTATCTGTGAAGTTAAGCGAAGCGATACAAACAGTACACTGACTTACACCGAGAAGGCTGGAAGCCGGTTATTTTCCGATAGCCTGCCGGATTGCGAAGAGAAGAGAAGTGCGAAGAACGGCGAACCGGCAGACCGGAAATAAATAAGGGTGTAAGTAAGGTTGTATCTGTGAAGTTAAGCGAAGCGATACAAACAGTACACTGACTTACACCGAGAAGGCTGGAAGTATTCGAATAAAATTCGTGTAAGATTTTTTTTACACATAAAACAATTTCAAAGCATTAAGCAAAACAATAAATTTAAGAGGCAATTATGGGATTTTTTAGTAAAATTAAAAACGCTTTTAAAAAGACGAAAGAGTCTTTGGGCAACAAAATTATGTCAATTATGTCAAAAGGTGAACTTAACGATGAATTTTTTGACGAGTTGGAAGAAGTGTTAATTTCTTCTGATATTGGAGCAAATTGCTCATTAGAAATCGTTGAGCAACTGCGTGAGCGTGCAAGAAAAAACAAACTTCGTACGCAAGACGATGTCAAGGATGCTATGCGTGAGATTATGACGGAGATTTTGGATAGCAACCAAATGCCCGAAGTATCCTTTCCTCTCGTTTATCTTGTCGTCGGTGTAAATGGTGTGGGTAAAACCACTACTATTGGTAAATTAGCGAATTTTTACAAGTCGCAAGGTAAGTCCGTTTTGCTTGTTGCGGGCGATACTTTTAGGGCAGCGGCTGTGGACCAGCTTACCGTTTGGGCAAATCGTAATAATGTCAAGATTATCAAAAACGAGGATGGTGCCGACCCTGCGAGCGTGGTTTTTGACGGTGTCGTGAGTGCGCAAGCGAAAAATATTGACGTCGTTATTATTGATACGGCTGGGCGACTTCACAACAAGGCAAACCTTATGGAAGAGCTGAAAAAAGTCTCAAAAGTTGTGTCTCATAAATGGCCTGATGCGTGTTATCAAAAATTGCTTGTGCTTGATGCAACAACAGGGCAGAACGCTCTTAGCCAAGTTGAATATTTTGATGAAGCGGTCGGAATCGACGGGCTTGTGTTAACTAAACTTGACGGCACAGCAAAAGGTGGGGTAGTGCTTGGAATCGCTCAAGACTATTCTGTTCCCGTAGTTTTTGTAGGCACAGGCGAGCAAATTGACGACATTGAGCCGTTTAACTCGCAAGATTTCGTCGAAGCAATTATCTAATTATAAACTTCTCAAAAGCCCTAGTGGGCTTTTTGTCGTTTCACGGCTAGCGAGCGATTTGTTAGTGACAAGAAATTTGGGTAACAACAGATAAAGTAGTTGATTTTTCATAATTTATTTTATATTGATAAATTTAAATTATTTTTTAAGATATTTATTGTGGGTAAATATCCGCTTTTGTATAGCTGGCTTTTCGTTAATTAATTCAACTAAATCCCAATATTCCATATTTCCCTTAGCACTCTTGATTAAACTATCAGAAAATATTTATAGTGCTATTTTTATGTGCATTATATCTTAAATTCCCCTAAATTCAACAGTTAAAAATGCACTTTTTAGTTTGTGTGTGTAAATCCAAAGGAATTAACGAATTGAAATAGCAAAAAAGAGGGGAAACCCCGCCGTTATTTAAAATAAACCAACTTTTCCAAAAATTACGCAAATATTCAAAATTCATTTTAAATAATAAAAAAAGACAAATAACTTTTGAAGTTATTTGTTTAAGTGTGGGATTGAACAACCTTTATGAAATACGAAAAGGTTGTTCGTTGTATGCTATACACATCTTACCATGTGCATTCCCTTCAATGTTATTGACCTTATTAAATCCCTTTGTACATAAATCAAAAACCTTATGTACATCCTCATTATATCACACAAAAACCGAAATTGCAATAGGTAAAATGAAAATTTTTAAGAAAATTTAGCACTTTT
>CAVEBU010000033.1:0-5468 GCA_963614045.1 Alistipes finegoldii
GCTTCGCTTTTCTATTACTGTTGGGAGTTGTCGGCGGTGATGATGACGTCGGCGGAGGTGTTGCAGACGTTTTTTAGGAGGGGTTCGCCGACATGTTTGTTTTGGGGTTCGGGGGCGGAGTGGATTGCTTTTAGCACTTCAAAATACTTGATTTTTTCCACTGCTTTATTCGTGCGGACGGCGAGCGTTCCACCTGATTTTAGGCGATAAACCGCTGTAATTGTGCGCATTGGGTTGGTAAATTCTTGCTTGCCGTATTCGGCGCCACGAGGACAGGAATTGCCTGTCACAACGACTTCGCCATTGACCCGTTTGACCGTCAAATGACACCCGACGGGACAACGGATACAAACTGTTTCCAAAATTCTTTCGCTCATTTCATAACCTCGATTTCAAAGTATAGTTTGCCACCGACGATTTTCGATTTGTCGACGGGAATCGTCTGCATTTCGCCCGCAGTAACGGCGGGACAGGGTTTGCGACTGATTTCCACACCGCCACTAATTGCCTTGATGATGACCCGCTTGTAATTTTTGTTCACACGAAAACTCACTTGTGCCGTACCCGAACCTGTGTCGTGGATGTATTTCGGCGCAGTGTATTTTATATGCTCGTCGTGTTCAATCTCGATTTTCGGCGCACTAATCGGCAATTTGCCTAGCGCAAACTCGCCCGCTGAGAAGCCCGCCGATTCGCCCTCACGAGAAACGTTATCAACTAAATCGTTGACGTGAAGCACGTTGCCCGCCATAAAAAGTCCGTCGCTCGCCGTCATAAAATATTCGTCGACGGTGTAACTGCTTGTTGCTCCGCACCACTCAAGCCCTAGATTAAGAGCAATTTCCGTTTCGGGTTGCAAGCCGACGGATAAAAGTAGGGTGTCGCACTCCACGAATTTCTCCAACTCCTTGACGGGTTGCAATTTCTCGTTAACGGGCGCAACATAAACTCCCTCGAGCCGTTCTTTTCCCACCGCACGAGTAACCGTTGTGGAGAGATGAAGCGGGATTTCGAAGTCGTTTAGGCACTGCGTAATATTTCTTGCAAGCCCGCCACTTTGCGACATAATTTCGTAAACGCCCACGACTTTCGCACCCTCACAAGTCAGTCGTCTTGCCATAATTAGCCCGATATCGCCCGAGCCTAAAATTACGACTTTTTTGCCGACGCTTTTGCCGTCGATATTGATAAGCCGTTGCGCACAGCCCGCTGTGTAAATTCCGCTTGGACGGGAACCACACAGCATAATCGCACCAGCGGGACGCTCACGACAGCCCAAAGTCAGCACGACCGCTTTGCACTCGTATTCAAGCACATCTTCACCGCAAATTGCCGTAACCAAATAGCCCGAATCCGTCCGCTCGACGCTATCGACAAAGCACCCCAATTTCACCGCAATTTTGGGGTTTTTGCTAATCATATCTTCCCAACGATGAGCGTATTCAGGACCCGTCAATTCCTCGTTAAATTTGTGCAAACCGAAGCCGTTGTGAATGCACTGGTTCAAAATTCCGCCGAGTCTATTGTCCCGCTCCAAAATCACGCAATTCGCTCCCGTTTGCGCCACACCGTAGCCCGCCGACATACCACCAGGCCCGCCACCGACAATCACCACATCAGTTTTCATTATTCGCCGACCTCCTGTTCCGTTTTGGATAAAATTTCACTTTTTCCACCGCAAAGAGTGACATCTTCCATATTTTCGCCCGTCGTTTCGGCGATGATTTTAATCAATTTCGGCAAACAGAACCCGCCTTGACATCGCCCCATTGTTGGGCGAATTCTCCGCTTGATTCCGTCCACTGTGCGAGGTTTTAGCGGACTGTTCAGCGCCTCAATTACTTCGCCCTCAGTGATTTTTTCGCAACGGCACACGATTTTGCCGAAACGGGAATCAGACTTGATTAGCTCCCGCAACTTCTTGCGAGGCATTTCCGCCGTATTTGTGTAAGGTTTGCGCTCCACAAATTCGTGCGGGTTGGTTTTTACCCCGTCGGCAATCAGTTTTTCCGTCAAAAATTCCGCTATTGCAGGCGCACAAGTCAGTCCAGGCGAGCAAATTCCTACGGTGTAGTAAAAACGGGAATTCGGCTTTTTGTCGATGATAAAATCGTCGCCCGAAACCACACGAACACCCGCAAAAAGCTTAATCGTTTTGCGATAATTCGGCTCTTTTACGGACAAAATCACTTTAGATTTAATCGTCGCAATTCCCTCAGCGTCCACTGTCGTGTCGTGCGGTTCGCAAGGAATCGCTGTTGGCCCGAACATCACATTGCCGTGTAGGGTAGGGGTCGCCAAAATTCCTTTGCCCGCCTTAGTTGGAAGCGGGAAAATTGGGCGGTTGACAAAGCCGTTTTGCGATTTGTCGAGCAAAATGTATTCGCCTTTGACGTATTTCATCGGGTAAGTTTTCGCCTCCGCAAGCTCGTTAATTTCGTTTGCACCGACTCCCGCACAGTTTACGACGAATTTTGCACCGACTTGCGAAGTTCCGTTACCCAAAACAAAGCCCTCGTCCGTTTCGAGAATTTCTGTGACCGCAAAATCAGTATTGACTACACCGCCGTTAACTACACCTTCTTCGCACAGCGCAATACAAACAAGATACGGCGAAATCACCGCACCCGTCGGCGCAAAAAGTCCGATATCTATGCTGTCGGCGAGATTCGGCTCCATTGTGTGCAATTCGTCCCGCTCGATAATTCGCAAACCAGAAACGCCGTTTTCTATGCCACGAGCAAGCAATTCCTCCAGCGTTTCCCGTCCGTCTTCCGAAGCGACAACCAGCGTTCCGCACTGCTTAATCGCAACATTTAGACGCTTGCACACACTCGGGAAAATTTGACTACCCCGAATATTGAATTTCGCCTTAAGCGTCTTGGGAATAGGGTCGTAGCCCGCATGCACGATTCCACTATTTGCCTTAGTACTGCCGTTACTTACGTCGCTAGATTTCTCAAGCAACACCGCCCGCACGCCCTTGCGAGTAAGTTCGCTAAACAAACTTGCTCCGACGATGCCTGCACCGATAATTGCAACCTCAAAATTCTCCATAATTACCACCTAAATTTAGATTATAAACATATTTTAGTGCTTTTTGCGGGTAAAGTCAAACAAATTTCCTCGAGTATAAAGTTTTTGTTTGTAAAAAATTAAAAATAATGGTAAAATAATAAAAATTGGAGGTGAAATTTTGGCAAAAGAAACAAAAAGATATATAATTACGATTGATTTGGGGACGACGAGCATTCGCACAATCGCTTTTGACACGCAAACAAATTCGTTTTTTGGAATCGCTCAAAAGAAACTCAAGCAATATTATCCGCAAACAAGTTGGGTGGAGCAAAACCCCGCCGAGATTTTGAAAACGATTGACGAGTGCTTGCTTGAAACGACCAAAGATTTGTCGCAAGACTCGATTTACGGGCTGGGTATGACGAACCAGCGAGAAACTTTTGTTGCGTGGCGGAAATCGACGGGCGAACCGCTTTACAACGCAATCGTTTGGCAGTGCCGTAGAACGCAAGACTTGTGCCAGGAAATTCTCAACAACAAGAAATTAGCGAACAAAATTCACCGCAAAACAGGGCTTTTTGTCGATTCGTATTTTAGCGCCACCAAGATGAATTGGCTGATTAAAAATAATCGTGAAGTTCGGCAAGCGCTCGTCAACGAAGATTTGTGCTTCGGCACTGTGGATAGTTTTGTCATCAATCACTTGACGGGCGGGCGGGCGTTTGTCACCGACCACAGTAATGCGAGCCGTACCCTCCTTTATAACTTGCACACGCAAGATTGGGATTATGAGTTGATGGACTATTTCGAAATCCCTCGCCACTCGCTTCCAACAATCGTAAATTGTGATGAGTGCGTCGGCGAAACGGTCGTTGGCGGAAAAACGCTGAAAATCGGCGGGATTTTGGGCGACCAACAGTCTTCGCTTTTCGGTCAAGCTTGCACCAACCCTGGCGAAGTCAAGACGACTTTCGGGACGGGCGGATTTATGCTGTGCAATATCGGGGACAAGCCGATTCTCTCGAATACCTTGCTTACAACGGTTGCTTGGAAAACTCGTGAGGGTGTGACTTACGCTATGGAGGGGAATATGTATAGCGCAGGTGCTTGCATAAATTGGCTTCAAGATAGCCTAAAACTCATTTCCTCACCTAGCGAAACGGAAACGCTCGCAAATTCGGTGGAAGATAGCAACGGCGTGCAGTTTATCCCCGCACTTTCGGGACTTGGTGCGCCGTTCTGGAAAAGTGGGGCAAAAGCGCAGTTTTGCGGGCTGAGTTTGGGCTGTACAACCGCACATATGGTGCGAGCGGTTTTGCGTAGTATCGCTTATCAAGGGCGGGCTGTGTACGATTGTATGGAGCAAAATCTCACTATGCGCCCGCCAATGCGTGTGGACGGCGGTATGACCAAAAATAACACCTTTATGCAGTTTTTGAGCGATATTCTACACGCTCCAATAGCGCAATCGCAAGAAGTGGAATCAACAAGTCTGGGCGCTTGCTATATGTGTGGGCTTACGTTCGGCGCTTATCGTTCCTTAAAGGAAATTCACAAGCTTTACCGCACGAGCAAAACCTATTCGCCAACCCCACGAGATTATGACCGAGAAGCGCACTACAAAGATTGGTTGCGCCTAATCGACAAACTATAAAAAGTTTTTGGATTTCAATCCAAAAACTTTGTTTTTTGGGTAACTTTTTGGATTTCAATCCAAAAACTTCCGTTTTTAACCAACTTTTTGGAATACAATCCAAAAAGTCTTGACAAATGCACGCTTTAGGATATAATTATTCGCTGTCCGTCAAGAAAATTGCCGACGCTATGACTTCGGACGGCAGAAAAATCGATGTCAAAACTGTTGAGAAATTTATTAGCGGGCTTACTGAAAGTTTTGTTTTGTACAAAGCGAATCGATACAATATCAAGGGCAAGCAATATTTAAAAACGCTTGAGAAATACTATGTAGTTGATATCGGGTTGCGGTATATGTTGCTGGGTTATCGCTCAACTAATGTTGGGCATATGTTGGAAAATGTTGTTTATTTGGAATTGTTGCGTCGGGGTTTTGAGGTTTATGTTGGCAAGCTTGACGATGTTGAGGTTGATTTTGTGGCAATTAACGACAAAAAAACAATCTATTTTCAGGTTTCCGCTTCGGTTAGGGACGCTCAAACTTTACAACGAGAATTAAAGCCACTTCAAAGCATAAATGACCACTATCCTAAATTCATTTTAACATTGGACGAGGATCCCGAAGCTGATTATGACGGCATAAGAAAAGTCAACGCACTTGATTGGTTGCTTGGCGACGTGGAGTAAAAGGTAGGTAGACTGCCTTTTTGTTATATAAGATGATTGAAATCTTTTTATAAGCGGACGGGGTGTCCCTGCTCCGTCTGTTTAAAAGGGAATATATCCTTTTAACGCAAGGGGGTGTACCCCTTGCG
>CAVEBU010000034.1:0-4621 GCA_963614045.1 Alistipes finegoldii
AAAAAATCGCATGAAATCCACAAATTCTATGCGTTTTTTTATTTTTTCACAATTTTTTGTGGTTTTTCGGGGTGTATTTACCATATTTTTAACGATTTTTTGTGATTTTTTGATTTTTTTTGAAATTTCTCTATTATTTTTTTATTGCTTTTTTAATCATTTTTTAATGATTTTTTCGTATTATTTGTGACTATTTTCTTGTATTTTTTTATAAAAATTTTTGTATTTTTCCCTTGTTTAGCAAAACACAAAAACAGAGCTTGAACTATTTCAAACTCTGAATTTTTACTTTATTTCTATGAATTTAAAAAAAATACGAAAATTCGCAAAAAATCTAAATAAATATCCCAAAATCACACGAAACACAGATTCACAAAACATTAAAAACCAAACAAACAGAAATTTCGGACAATTAAAGCGAACCTCAAAAGCTAACCGCTTCAAGATTTACTTTTTTTTTCGATTGCACTGCTGTCCTGCAATCTTGTGATCAAATTTAAAGAGCGTATCATTAGAATATTAATTCTTTTGCAAGTTGGTTGCCTCGCTAGATTGTTGCCTAAAATGCTCTGGCTGATTAAACGCCAAATCACCAACAACAGCAGGCTTTTTTACAACACCGTTTGGTAAATATTGCACATATAAACTATTGTAAATATCTTCTATTCCTTCATCCAAATTTTGCCATTGCTCAATTCTACCCTCATCTTCGTAGGTAAGCACACCAGTCTTGTTGTTATAGTACAAGGGCTTGTCGCAAAGAGAACCTAATTTGATTTTTTGCTCATTTATGATATTACTATTTTCATTAAACAAATGATATGGTAAACACATATCCTCATCACGCGAAACAAAATAATGACCATCTTCAAAAACTCTTCCGAATCCAAATATGTTAAAAGAACCTGAAAACATCATAAATCCATTAAATTTTTTATAAAATCTTATTAAATCTTTGTTTAATTTTATACCAAGCTCTGCCTCAAATGCATCAAAATCTTTCTTTGAAATAGGAGGACACATTAAATGCAAATAACCCGAATAATACATTCTCCCATCTCTTTCTATCATAATATCACGAATATTTTGATAGCACTTAGCATTATTCTTACTTAATTCCATTTTGTAATCATTCTTTTCAATCTCTTGTATTAAATTCATATTCTTCTCCGATATTATCTAATAATAAACTCGCCAAATGTTGGGTTTTGCGTGTTGCCACCATGCTCAATAGAAAAATGCTCTTTGCTACCTGATTGCACGAATCTAATATTCCTCTGGTTTCCCGCAAGCTCGGGGCTATACATATCTGAATTTCGGACAATTAAAGCGAACCTCAAAAGCTAACCGCTTCAAGATTCACTTTTTTTCGATTGCACTGCTGTCCTACAACATTGTAATGATTTTATTGTTAATGTAATAATTATTCTGCTAGTTACTCTTGCGAACGGGCTTTTCCTTCAAAATATAATTCTATTTCAGTTTTGCCAGTGTAATATTCCGCCGGTAAAATGTATGGGTCTTCTTCTTCAACCATTCCGAAAAGCAAGCCTCTTTTATCTTCATCGCATTCATCAAAATTGTCGCCGATTATCTCTTCCCAAGTGCAAGGTTTATTCTTCTCCCACACATCTCGTAAAACAGGTTTTATCGGGTTGAATGCATCGAAAACTGCTTTTGCGTAGATATTGAATTTAAAATTATCCTGTATTTTTCTTAGATTCCAATATTGAGGGTCATCCGGGTCATCACTTGCATCATCTATCTTATAAATTTCATCTCTCCGCCGAGCGTATTCTTCATGCGCTTTTTTTAATTCTGGATACTCATCAAATTTAAACATAATTATTTACTCCCATATGCTACTTCAAATCTTCCGCCTGTGTGCGAAACTTCGTTGTGCAAGGTTTTCTCAACCAATTGAACAGTATGTTTATCAGCACATTCATGCCAAGTCAGATTTTTCGTTTTTCTGTAATTTTCAAGATCATCTAACGACAATTTCTTTACATCTTTACCTTTTTTGATAAAATAATCTCTAATTTCCCTAATTGCTTTATCGTTGTTACTTAAATCTTTAACTTGCGCTCTCAAAACTTTATCAAATTCGCTCATATTTTTTGTCACATCAGAGGAAATCTCTTGGCTCACTTTTATCACGTGGCTAACATTTTTCTCTCTAAACACTAGTGCGCCTTGCACAATGTCCGCAACTTCTTCGCCGTTGTTAATACGCCGAACAGTTCCGTTAGCACCCTGCTTTGCAAAAACCGCTTTATCAACTACCTTGTTGCCGTTTGTGTTTACAATTCGCCAAGTCTTGTTGGTAGGTGAGGTCAATTTATTTACCCTTGCTAAAATGCGGTCGGCGGAAACTGATTCCTTTTGCAATGCTTCAATTAATTCCTTATTCAATTTGTTGGAATAATTCGAAGCAACAGTCTTTACCGCTGATTTAACTGTCTGTTTTGTGGCACTTTTTGCTGTGGTGGTGGCGATTTTGGCAGTGTTTTTGGCCACATTCTTGCCAACAACTCCACCAGGAATCGCACTGAGGGCGGTGTCGGTAATTAATGTGCCGACGTTCACTGTGCCAGTTTCGATTAGTTGGGTAGCAACGCTTTCCGCCGCTCCAACTGTTGCGCCGATTGCCACGCACGCTGCGACTCCTACGCCAGCAGTTGCCACACAAACAACTGCGACAGCAACCACAGCGACCGCAACTTTTGCGATTTTCTTAAACAGGTTCGAGAACCAGCCACAGTTTTGAATCATTCCCATATCCTGCATTTCGCTTAGCAAGACGTAGTCGCCGTCGAGGTCCATTACTGCGTCGATGTTCCCTTTGTCGTTTATGAACGCAGCGCCGTAAATTTCCTCAAGTTCGAAACTGTCCCCGTTCACCATTTTGGCGGACAGGGTTACGATGTTCGTTTCGCTATCGTACGAAAAATTGTACTTCACCTGGCAACCAACCGCCTCTTCAACATCACTAGAACTAACGTTGTCTAGCTCTTCAAAAAGGCTTGCGCTGAGGGTTTGATAGCCTTCGAACGTCGTGAGCGTGCCTTCCTTTTCGACTTTCGCATTTTCAAAATTATTGATAATGCTGCTGTAATCGAGTTCAACCGAAGTCAGCTCAACATTTCTTACGTTCAGTTGCGTCTGCCTCGCTCCGATTGTGCTTGTGTAGAAAAACAGAAACCCAACCGTTACAATCAGCACAGCAATAACTGAGCTAAGCCAAATCTTCTTGGACTTTGTCATAACAATTTTCTCCTTGTATTAAATTTGTTGCAGTTTGCTCAAATTCAGTACAAGGATGGCAGTCTTGCACCGATTTAAGCAAGACCGCCGAATCAAAAAAGCGGATAGTAACCCCAAAATTCCTCAACATAAGCCCATTCGAGCCTACTCTGTACAATTTAAACAATAGGTTCATATCCACTTTCTCCTAATTTAATTGCCTTAAACTTATATCCTTTTCCCAAAAAATGCAAATCGGAATAAAAACAA
Organism: Alistipes finegoldii; assembly: GCA_963614045.1. Taxonomy (GTDB): domain Bacteria; phylum Bacillota; class Clostridia; order Christensenellales; family UBA1242; genus UBA7867. Next base: position 3,517 of record CAVEBU010000034.1, read on the forward strand.
TTAAATCAGTTTTAATAATAACCTAAATTTTGTGTTTTGTCAACCCTTATCAGCAAACTTTTTGAAGAAAGTTCACTGCTGAATAAAACCGCAACAAAAATTCCCGCCAAAACGGTGCAGACTACTCGGCGGAGAGAAATTCCAAAGCGTTCGCAATTGGGATACAGTAAGCGAAACCGTAAACGACATTGCCTTTATTGTCTTTCGTTCTAAACGTCGTAATGCCGATAAGTTTGCCGTTGCAATCAAAGAGCGCACCGCCGCTATTACCCTCAGCAATCGTGATATCGCACTGAATAACCTTTCTCGCAACGCCGTCATAACTAATGCTTACCAGCGGAATACTCACAATCCCGCTAGAAATCGCCAAACCGTAATTCATTGCGTTACCAACAGCAAAAACCGTATCTCCGCTCGCAAGCGTGCCTTTGCTATTTATATCTGCCGATTTAAAATTATGCTCCTTGCCCTCGTATTTCAAAATCGCAACATCAAGCGCCGAATCGTACTTCACGAGCGCAACGCTCAAATAATCTTCGCTATCCGCAAATCGAATAAAAAACTGCTCAAATTCAACCGTTTCGCCTGTTTTTGAATAGGTCACGACGTGCGCATTAGTCACAATTGTGCCATCATTTCGCACGAATTCGCCCGTCCCAAAACTCTCGCCGACGCCCTCCGATACCGCTTTTACTTCAACAACACTCAATAAATTTTTGTTAAAAATCTCCTTTGCGCTCAATGTCGGGAAGCACACCGCTGACAAAAACATATCCAAAATAATCACCAAAATCGCAGTCAAGCAACAAATAATTACGCAATCAATTTTCTTTTGCATATCGCACCGCCTTACACCTTTGAAAAGCCTAAATTAGTCACTATCCCGCATATTTTATGGGGTATAGCGACAAAAATCAGCAACTATGTGTATAAATTTCGCAAATCTCAATCTCGTATTAAATTCACAAAAAATCCTTTAAAATTATTAATTTAAATCGATTTTTGAATAAATATTAATAAAAAAAGTCACACTTTTTGCAAATTTGCTAAAATCACACACAAAAATCAGTTAATTCTAACATAAAAATCGCAAAAAGTCAATTTG
>CAVEBU010000035.1:0-2913 GCA_963614045.1 Alistipes finegoldii
GTTCATAATCCAAAGTTTTTCGCTTAAATAAGCCATTTTCTATTGGTGCCGAAGGTCGGACTCGAACCGACACGGGGTTGCCCCCGAGGGATTTTAAGTCCCGTAGTAAGTGCCTATTTATAGGCATTTCTGCGAGTTTGACACAACTTTGACACAGTTTTTTAAGCATAAGTTTCATTTTAGTCAGCCTGTCGGGGCTGATTTTTATTCATCTAGGAATATTGGGTCGATGTAGGGTTCTTGTAGGGCTGAGGCGGGTTCGGGCAAGATTGTATCTAGTTCGTTGAGGACATCGGCGCAAGTTACCCCGTCTGCCATAGGGTGCCACGAATTGCGAATTTTGGAAACAAATTCAAGGCGAGTGGTGCGGGTGGTGTAGGATGAAAAGCGGGCTGTGTTTTTTTTGAGAGTGAAATTTTCAAAGGTAAGCAATTCGTCAAATTCGTCATCGGTCATATAAAAACATTCTTTGTTACCTTTGTCAAGGTTGCGGGTGCCGAAAAACGATTTGCCGTTGTAGGGGACGGCGGACTTATCTTTTGCCATATATTTGGCGAGATAGAACACGACTTTTTCGTAAACGGTTAAATCGTTGGTGCGGTCGGTTAGTGGAATCACTGAGCAAAATCCGCCTGTATAAAAATTGGGGTTGAAGTTATAAATCTTATCGCCGATATTTGATTGCAGGGGTTGTAGGTAAAGTCCGTTGCGTAAAGGTTGTCCGTTTCGCATAATCACCTTACCTTGTTTATCTTTTCGGTACAACTGCATATTCACCGCTCTGCACAAAACCGCATTCAAATTTGCCCTAGCGATTACGCCGTGAAAATGCAACTTATTATTGTCCTTATGGTATTCCACCACGCACATAACTTTTACATCGGGAAATTTGTATTGCAGTTTTTGGCGAAAAAGTTTCCACGCATATTTTACCTTATCTTGTTTAGTGCTATCTATTTTGCGGGGATCAAAAGTTATTGTAAAGAAATATTGCCACTCATTATTTTGCCCGTAGTCCAAAAACGAATTGAGCGCCCGCTTATGATTTTTGTTACGTGATTTTAGTAGGTTGGTGATCGTAGATTTTTCATTATCGGGGTTGATTGCACGAACGACATCCAAAGTTGAATCGTAAAAGAATAGTCTTTTTCTTGGAGCAGTAGAACGATTGCCAACAGTGGAAAACTCTTCCGCGAAATGCAATATCTCGGTATTGAATTTATTTTGTCTGCAAACAACATTTGCTCGTGGTGTTGATTGTATATGCTTTATATTTTTGAAAGCCTGCGTGATTGATTGTTTGTTGGTAAAATCTATTGTGCAAAATGGGCATTGGTGTATATTCTTACCATATAGCAAACATTCTCTGCATAACTCCTTTAATTGAATGTTTTTTTGCTCCATAATTACTCCATTTTTTAATTTTTTCTGCTTAAGTGATACCAATATCAAGTATATAGGTATCACTTATTTTCTTTTTTCTATATAAGGCGAATCGGTTCGCTGGTGGCTGGCGGGCAGTCCACCATGCGAACCTTACTTTTGTATATCTTATGTGGCTCTGCCACACCGCAAGGAGCTGAGCCCCTTGACCCACTCTATTTTTATTTTTTTCACTCGCCGTTGGGCGTCAAAGCCACTGGGTGTGGCTTTGGGGGATAAGTGTATGCGGTCTTGCGTGTCAAAGGCGGAAGTGCTGTCGCACTCGTTGATTTTTGCAAGCAAAAATAATCCGCTCCATCTTTGACACGCTCAATCGTTATCGTCCTCGATTTGCGATACTTGTGGCACTTCAATCGGTTTATAAATTTCGGGATAGACATTTTGCACGCTGGGAACAGGCTCGGGCAGGGGAGTGGTATTATGATTTTCTTGCGTTGCCAAAACTTCTTGAACCTTGCGCCACAAACGTGCGTGAGTTTTCTTCCACAACCAACTGTGTGGCATTGTGTCTAGTGCCTCTTGCAGTTTGAGTTTCGCCTTTTGTTTTTTGTAGAGCGGTTTGCTGTACAATTTCATATACTTAATGCAAGCCCTGTCCATAGCACGAAGCACATACTCGGGCGGTTTAGCTACCCCAAAGTCCTGCAATTTTTCATACTCAGCAAAAACAAAATCGCTCAAATCAGAATAGTTCTTAATTTCCATAAATTGTCTCCTTTTCAGCTATAATTTTTTTGTCCCGCTCGGTATTTTTCCAAAAGCCTTGCGGGGCGGTGAAATAATGACTGTTATTGTATTCAACATAACTTTGCAAGGTCGCCACACAGCCGTTTGCGGTGTAAAACTCAATCGGTTTGTTGTAATCAGCGTAGAACGCAGGACGACACGATTTGGAATCGTAGCACGCAAAAATGTCATAATCGCAAGTTTGGATAAAATCTTGCCCCAGCATAGCAAATTGCGTTTTATCACTCGCCAACAGATAATTTTCAGCAGTATCAGCGGATGAAAAGGTTCGCCCTCGCCAAGTAATTTGGGACACACTGCCATAATCGTCTAGTTTAGTATCGCAACTATCAAGCACAATAACCCGTTCAGCCAAAGCGCGAATATTAACGTCAATATTTGCAGGACGCTGGCACACAAGATAGATATTGTAATCATTGTGTCTATGAAGTTGGTACCAGTGATAAACATCCTCACGTAAGAACTTACTCATACGACTGTCGTAATATCGTTGTGCCTCATCAAGAAAAATCGTAGCGTACGGGGGCAAGAAACACGCATCAAAAAACATATTCGGTAGCCCAATTCTAAACCCGTCAACATAGTAAGAATTTCGCCGTTTACCCCAACAAATCGTATTATCCGAATAGCAAAGGTGCTTTTGTGGGGGTAAGTCGTAATTAAAACCCGTGCTGTTTAGACCACGCAATTCACGTTTGCAAGATATGTAATTTTCTAAATCAT
>CAVEBU010000036.1:0-2627 GCA_963614045.1 Alistipes finegoldii
TTGCAAAAACCTGTTCAATTAAAATCAATTTGGAGCGAGCGATTTTACGTTGAAGCAAAACCAAAATCGCCGTTGCTAGCAAAATCGCAATCGTAGTTGCCAATAAATCTGCAACCTGAGTTGCAACCGAATTTGCGATTAAAATCAGGGCTCAATCAAAACCTGAAATTCGGTTGATTTGTTTTGGGCGGTGACGATAGCAGGATGCTTTTGAGTATAGCGAATTGCTGACAAATTTTGACTGCGATTGATTGATGACTGATTTTGACAGCGGAATGTTTGACAGCGGAATTTTTTTTGATGTAAGCTGATTGAGTGGCGGAATTTTTTAGATTTTTTGAAATAAATAGCAAAAAAACGAATACTCGGCTGAAAAAGTTCTGAAAAGAGTCCCTGCGAGGCGAAATTTTTTAAAAATTTTTCAAAAAATACTTGCTTTTTCCGTCCCGTTGTGGTATAATTCCTTATCGTTCGTATGGTATGAGGTGAGTACGAATGCGAAATCCCCCCTCGACGGTCAGAGGCACAAATCTTGAATTCGGCGCCCCATTAAATCCGCCTCCTCATACCCGCAAAACCTTTTAATTGTCACTCCCTTTTTGTAGGGTTTGACCACAACTTTTTATTCCTCTCGCAAAGCGACCGCTTCTCCCAATAAAAAATTGCAATCCAATTTGCAAGGGCGGTCGGCGAGAATCTTCATTTCTGTGTTGGCGCTTGCCTCCCGCTTCCGCCAACACTCCTTTTATGGAAGGCTGGCTGAGTGGTCGAAAGCGGCAGTCTTGAAAATTGTTGTGCCGAGAGGCACCTGGGGTTCGAATCCCTAGCCTTCCGCCAGTAGTGAACTGTACGCACCCTCGTGAAAATGAGAAATGCGTGCAGTTTTTCTTTTTACATGAATGTTTTGGTATGATAGTGCCTTTTGAGTATAACCATATCAATAAACAATAATCACAAACTTTTTTAAGCTTTTACGAAGGAGAAGTTTTATGGAGCATAATCTTATTTCTTCAACATTATTTTTGATAATAACTACTTGCAAGTTTTAGTTTCATCAACACTAGAACAGCAATTTATTATTTTGCTCCTTATTTAACTACATGCATCTATTATGCTAATATAAATCATTTTAAGTTTATATATAATATTCTAAGTCATTTCAACTCTTACGACCGACCATAAAAATCAATTTCTTTCCCCTTTTGTCGTGAAAAAGGCCTCCTTGTTTGGTTTTTGCCTTTTGGTGGGGGTTGTAGCACAGTTCTCGCAGAAGTAAACAAAAAAGATAAAATATTACTTAAAATTTGAAGTTGAAAGACATTTTTAACGATTATTCTCTTTTTTGAGAAAGGAGAATTTGAAAGTAAAAATTTAATTTATGATAGAAAATCATTAATTGTTTAATTATTGGGACTAGATTTTTGCCTAGTCTTTTTTTGTTTATGCAGGCAATATTTTCTATTTTTTTTGACTTCCGCCACCATCATTTTAAGGGGAATTTTGCACCCGAACTGTACTTGTCCCCCTTTTGTGCCAAAAGGCAAAAACACACAGGGAGGTCAGGGAAAATGACAAAAGAAAAAGAAATTGAAAAGTACTCTGCGGAGCGATTTTATCTTAGCGAATTTCGGTTTTTCAACGGCGAAAATTATGTTACTTTCAATATTTTGAACATTAACACCGACAAAATGGTTATCAATGTTGCGGTAACGAATTTGGGCAAAATTAGCGTTATTGAATACGATTTGAAACGAGATAAACTTGAAAATTTGTACTTTGAGTATGGCTGTCTTTTAGACAAAATTTACATTGACGATTTTGCACACATTAAAAATTAAAAGGAGAAAAAAACAAATGAAAAACAAAATTGAAGAAAATGTAATTCTTAATTCAATAATTGATGAATTACGAAAATTTGAACACAAAGACATGTATCAGTGTCCAAATTGCGATTTGTATTTTTCTTGGGATGATGTAGATTACAATCCAGAAGAACAAATATATATCTGTCCACATTGCAAAGAAATTATACAAGAAGAAGATTTACAAAGTGTAAATTTAATTGACTATATTGAAGATGTTTTTATGACTTACAAAGGAGAATTCAAAGATGAGTAATATTAGTATTGTAATTGGCTCTTGGGGTTCATACAACGAATGTAACGAAAGAGCGTTAGGAAGTAAATGGTTAGACTTAGAAGATTTTGATACTTACGAAGAAATTGAAAAAGAACTAACCAAACAAGACTTTGAACTCGATGGTATTGATGAAGAATTGTTTATTCAAGACATTGATGGCATTGATGCAAAAGATATGAATTGCGACTATATCCACCCAAAGGATTTATTTGAACTATTACAGGAAGCAGATGTTATTAGTAACGACTACAATTACAAACTAATGTCTGCTTTTTTAGAAGTTCGCACTTGGGAAGATTTTGAAAACCGAGTTAAAGGTTATTCAAATTGGGCTGATGATATTTATTTATACAAAGATACAGATTGGTACGACTTGGGATATAACCTACTTCACGAATGCTATCAAATACCCGACTATTTAGAAAGTTATATTGACTACAAAAGATATGGCGAAGATTTACAAAATAGTGGTTTTGAAGAATACAGCG
>CAVEBU010000037.1:0-2619 GCA_963614045.1 Alistipes finegoldii
GAAGGGAAAAGTAGCAGTTATTCAGGCTTTGCGATAACGTTTACTGCAACTTGTTCGGCTAGGTTGACTGTGTCGTATATGGTGAGTTCCTACGGTTCTTCATATGGGCAGTTGTTGGTATGTGTGAACTCGAGTTATGGATATTTGAGTAATTCTTATGGGTCTAACACAACATTTACTACAATAACTTTTGATATTTCGGCCGGTTCAAATGGTTCAAATACTGTTGAGTTTTATTATCGTAAGTCTTCTACCTCTTCGAGTGACACCACAGATGACTGCGTATACATCTCATTGATTACGATTGAAAAGCTTTATACAATTACTTTGGATAATCAAGATGCAAGTTCAACGGGAACGACAAGTGTGTCGGTTACAAATGGGTCAGCAATGCCAAATATTACGGTACCTACTAGATTTGGATGTGAATTTGGTGGGTATTACTCAGGAAAAGGTGGAACTGGCAAGCAGTACTACACAGCGAGCGGTTTTGGTATGAAAAATTGCGATTTCACAGAGGATTCAACACTCTATGCGTACTGGATACCAAAAAGGACGATTACCTTGGATAATCAGTCTGCGACAATTCTTGGAGACACAAGCGTAAAAATTGGATATGGTCTTGCAATGCCGAACTTAGAAAAATTACCGACTAAAACTGGATACAGTTTCGGCGGGTTTTATACAAGTAAAAACGGTGTTGGTACAAAAGTTTACAATTCGGACGGAACGCCAGCGATTGGAAGTTCGATTTTTAATAGCAATACAACGCTTTATGCGTATTGGGTAATTAATAGGATTATTACGCTAGATAATCAGTCTGCGACAACTTCTGGTGATACTAGTGTACAAGTTGCGTATGGCTTTGCGATGCCAGATTTAGAGGAACTGCCAACAAAAACTGGATTTTATTTTGGTGGATATTATACGGGTCAAAATGGAACAGGAACAAAAATTTATAACATGGACGGGACACCAGCGATTGCTGTATCAATATTTGCTGAAAATACAACATTATACGCACTATGGGGTGACTATTTAATAACCGTAAACTCAAATATTAACATTCGCGCAAGTAATATTATCGGTGCGGGGGCTTATATTGATAAAACAAGTGTTTCGCTAGGCGTGTATGCGGTGAACGGTTACATTTTCTCACATTGGCTCAAAAATGGTGAAATGTTTGATGGCAACAGTGCTAACCCGCTAAATATTGTCGTTAATGGGAATGCGGAATACACCGCTGTATTTGAGGAAGCGGGAGAAGTTATGCCGTATATTAGAGTTACTGCAACATGTGGTGGTGTGGCGTACATAGTCGGTCAAGATGTTTCCGAACTTGAAGATACTGACACATTTGTTATAATGACAAAACCTAGTAAAGTTGGTTATAAATTCGTCGGCTGGTATTTGGATAACGACCGAGAAACGAAAATTTCCGACCAAACGAGTTTCAGAGTCACCAAGTCAGTCGCATACAAGCATGTTCTTGTGGCAGTGTGGGAGGTGATTGTGAATGAGCATGTGAATTATGAGCTTAACAACATGTAGGTTTTTCGGGGGATAAGCGGCGCAATACTTCGTTGCTGTGGTGTTTTTTAGGCAGTCACGTATGTCTGTATACGCTCCTACCTAAAAAAATCCTCGCTCCTCGTCTTGCTTGCTTCTCCACCGAAAAACAAGTTTAGGAGGATAAATGGTGCAATACTGTGTCACGATCCGAGTGATATGTTATGAAGAAAGTATATGCCACGCTTTGCGTTGGTGGGGGGAAAACCATTTTCCCCCAAACACCCTCTAGGGCAGTGACTGTTCCTAGCGTCAATACTGGTGTGGGCGAAATGACGAATTGTGTTATATTCATTTCGTTCAGCGGACAAAATTTGTTTAAAATTGTGAATTACTTTAGGGTGAAAAGCCCAAAAATTCCGTAAAGGGAGGATTTTTATATGAAAGATAAAGTATGCACCTTGGATAGTGTGGGTCGCTTAATTGGTCTAGCGCTTTGTTGTATGATTTTGGTTGGTGCATTTCTTTCGCTATATTTTATGGTACTGAAGCCAAAGGATGAATCGGGGGCGTTTACTTCGTCGAATTCGGACAATGCGCACTTTGTTTTTGAGTTGCTAAATGACACGAGCTTGACTTCGATGACGCAAGAGGAAAGGAAGTTCAACAAGACGAATCTAACCGCCCTTGTGAATTTGCTTAGCAATTCAACCGACGGGACGTTAGAGGAGCAAGTGGCGTCATTAACAAGTAGTCTTACCGAAGCGTCTGATGCAACCTCTCCTGTAGGCATAACTGCCGAAACTTTGCGTGGCTATAATAAGATTAAGGCCGCTGGCAAAAGTATCGTCGTGCGCCTTGGAGGGCTTGATTGGATAGTTACGTATGTTTCAACGGATAAGGACAACAAAAACTTAATCGCAACCCTTTGGCTAAGCAACAATCACCAAGACGCATGGGCGAACAAGGCGGACGGCGGAATAGGTCTATATTACGGCTTTGTAAAAGGCGGGTTGTATAGCGACTGGTCTGCGAATTGGTCTATCACTTCTACTACTACTACTACTACATACCCAAGTAATATGTACGGCACAAGCTACATTCGTGCTG
>CAVEBU010000038.1:0-2571 GCA_963614045.1 Alistipes finegoldii
AGGCAAGATTATCGGCGGTTTTGTTAACAAAAAATAAATTATCCGAAAAAAGCCCAAGCGGGCTTTTTTGTCTATCCTTTATATACAGACGGGCGGGGTAACACCACGCCCGTCTATATAAATAAAGAGGAATATATCCTTTTAACGCAAGGGGGGGTGTACCCCTTGCGTTTTTAAAAGGCAAAACATCCTTATTATCGGGCTAGGCTCACCTAGTCCGTCATCCTGAGCGTCGACCCTCGCAAGCCTATATTCGAAGGATCTGTGAAGCGGTTTTACCGCTGAACCCCAATTAAAAATAAATGGATTTTCTTCCGATTCGCTTACACAACAAAGTCAACGAAATCGGTTGACTTATGGGTGAAATGTGATATAATTAGAGTAGATGGCGGGGAAGTCTGCCATTTGGGGCGCTGAGCTTTGTTTAATACGGAGGCTTTATTCTTGGTCCCGGTCGGCGAATAACAATAATGCTAATAATAGCTACAATCTGAATCCTGCGGGCGACAATTATAACAACAATAATGTCAACAACACCCAAGCAGTGCGTCCAGCGCTTCACCCCCAATTGTACGCAAAAAATACAATAAAATGCGTAAAGCAGATAAATTGTAATGTGCAATTTTTCCAGAATACGGCATATCTACGGACTGTCGTGCAGAGCGAGGAGGTGGATGAAGGGGCTCGGGTCCCGTCGTAGCGAGAGAATTTTCTCTCGGGCACAAAATTCGGCTCACTAATGACGCAACGCAAAATATGTAGATGATTTTGCTTTGTACTCACATACGGGTGAGCCTTTTTTTATAAAAAAACGGCTGACACCTCAATGTCGCCTAAATATCTAACTTTAATTGCTGTAATTTTGGTACACGCTTTTTGCGTTTCATCGGCGGTTTACTAGCAAAAGCAGTCGGCAGTAAATCATCAAGCCCGTCTTTTTTCATAGTCATCTTTACCCAACCCTTAAGCACCTTGCGTGCATATTCTATACGCTCAGTAATGATTCGCAACCGCTTGAAATTAAATATCTTCAGCCTGTAGCAAACCTCAGCATAGTGATTGAGTAACCGCATTTTCACACTCGCCAATTTCTGATACTCCAACCGCTGTTCGCCCTTATCAAAATTCGCCAAATACAAGCAGTCCACAATATCCGCACAAGCGTCGTGCATTCGGGTAATGAGTGACCAGCGAAACTTCACAGGCGCATTTTGAGTCACCCTGTAAATGTACTCCGACAACTTTTTCGCCGAAGTAAACACAGCGAAATCTTTTTGCTTGTCGCTCGTTTTGTCAATGTTCTCCAAAACAAATGGCTTGCGTGAAACAACCTCATAAGGGTCTTTTTTGACCTCTTTTTTCTCTTCATTACCCGATTTTGCCTTATTATCTGCTTGCTTGACTTTATTGTCCATCTTCCTCTGCCTTCATCTGTAAATATATTTCATTTATTTTGATAAGTTTGAATAACTTGAGTTCTAATCGCTTGCAATTGCCATGCTTCAAATGTCCATGATAGGATGCAAGAGTCGACTTGATTCTCGGAATCCCTATCAATTTGTGCGCAAAAGCATAGTTAATCAACTTCGCCTTAGCCACAAACCGCAAAAGAGTCTTGCGAGAAACTTTTCTCACGCACGTCCCGTTACTAAAGAAAAACAACTTAAATCCCAAATAGGTAAGACCTCGCTTTAGCGGAAAAATCTTCGTCTTTTCGTTTAGCTGTAGCCCCATAGTGCCAAGTAACTCTTGAATTTGCTTCAATGCCTGCTTCAAAAACGCTTTGTCAGGATGCACAAGTATAAAGTCATCCATATACCTCGAATAACACTTGACACGCAACTTCTCCTTGACAAATCTATCCAAAGTATCAAGATAATACATCCCAAATACCTGGCTCGTCTGATTGCCAATAGGTAAACCCCGCTCAGTCGTCACAAAATTGTTATTAAACGGGTGCGGTCCGCAAGGCCCGTCAATAGGGATATTATGCTCCAATAGATACTTCGGCGAAGTGTGATAGCTGTCAATTATCATCGTCACAAAATCACGCAACCGCTTGTCCTCTATATGATGCAAAATCTTTTGCTTCAACTGTTTGTGTGGAATACTAGGGAAGTACTTGAGTATGTCGCACTTCAAAACATATAAGTCAGTTGTCTTCTCTCTGCGAATCATCTTCGCAATGTTCTCGACTAACCTATTAATCGTAAAATGCGTCCCTTTGCCAATCTGACAAACTCCGTTGTCAAGTATTGCTCGTTTGCTAAAGTACGGCAAAAACATATTATCGCATAAAACATGCTGAACGATACGATCTCGGTAGAATAATGTCTGAATTTGACGCTTTTTGGGTTCAAAAATCACAAATTCATGATACTTCGTCACCTTATAAGTGCCATCTAAAATGCGGTTTAGCAGTCTCTTGAGATTTTGCATTAAGTCAATCTCAAAATATGCGACTTGACGCTTCTCTCGTTTACTGAGTCTGCCACGCAAATGACCGTTGTAAAGGTTCTCTAAAGTAAAAACATCTTCAAACTTATCCAAAATCATAGCCCTATTATATAT
>CAVEBU010000039.1:0-2536 GCA_963614045.1 Alistipes finegoldii
TTATTTATTTAAATTGGGGTTCTGCCGTTTATTCAGTGGATTCTTCCTCGTACTCGTAAAAGTCGCCCCAGAAATAGATTGGCAGTAATGAGTACTTGAACGAATAGTCGTAATTTTCGGGTTTGGTACTGTCTTTTTGGACGTCAAAGATGAATTCCACAAAGTCGCAGTCGTCTTGACACAAATATTTGTCGCTAAAATCGACTTTGTCGCCCCAATAGTTAGTTGCGGTAAGTTCTTTTTCCAAATGCCTTGCGGTATCAATATTGACCGTTGAGCCGAGTTTCCCCACAAAAACATTATGAAATGTGTCGTGGTCTTGCGGAACATCCACGCCGTCGTCGTCAAGCACTTGCGGTTCGTGATAGAATTGGCGATAGTTGTCTTTATCTTTGTTGTCGTCCCCCACTACGAACGAATTTTGAATGCCTTTGACAAATTCTTGATAATCTTCTTTTTCCATCAAGTTGCCGAGCGTTACGTAACGAGTATTTGTTTTTTCTTCGTCAAAAAATTCCGCTGGCAAATCAACATCGGAATCAGTTTCGTCCTCCGTGTACGTTTCGTCGCTTTCTTCATCTTCGTCTTTTGGATAATACGAATATTCTTTGGTGCTGTCGGTATTCATTCGAGTTATATGTATGATATAATCACTGCTATTATAAGTGCCGTCCGCTTGCAATTTGCCTTTCAAATGCACTCGCAAATAAACGTCAATAGTAATGTCGTTTTTGCTTTCGATTGCGATACTTACCGAGTCAAAAAGCCAGCGTTTTTTGGTAAAATCTGCATCGTATAAGCCCTCAGGTTCTTCTTCAATCTCGCCGTCTTCGAGTTTCTTTCTGATTTCCTCAATGTATTCGTAATTAACTGACGCATCGGGGTAAATCACCGCCGAATTGTAATTGCGAAATTCCATAGCGGTGATATGTTGCATTTCATCTTCAGGCAATTTTTCGTCCGTATTGTAATAGAACCCGAAAGGCTGGCTGTCGATTATTTCCGCACGAGTGTATGTAGGATATTTTGCCACAAAGCCGTCAGTCAGTCGCTTCCCGCTTGTTTTGTCATACGTTCCGAGAACGGCATTCACAATGTCCGTCACCGCTTGGTGATAGCCGAATTTGTAAATCGTGCTACTGCTCGCAACCATACCGTAATATTCGGGGCCATATTTTACATAACCCATCACGTCGTGCGGATTGCCGTCAGAGTCTGTATAAGTGCTAACAACTTCGTATTCCCACCAATAATAACTCAAATCAGTATATTTAATCGTAGTTTTTTCGTCATCACGAGTAATTAGATTTGTGCCAATAACGTATTTTTCGATATAACTTACCATTTGATTATAAAACTCGATTCTTTGCGATATACCAAGTTTGTCAATCTTGCGAGCAAGTTGGGCTATTGATTTTTGGGCGGCACTTTCAGTTGTAGTGGTTGGATCGGTGATTTCTTTTTCATTTAACGCCATTTGCATAAGATTAAGCTGAACTCTGTGAGTATATGAGGTTATATCACTACCGTTGACTTTCCATTTTAGACTTTCGTCACGGTACTGAACGACGTCGGGCGGCTTCTTGCCTGCCTCTTGCTCCAAAGTAATTTGGCGGGTAGTGACGCTTTCCCCCGGCCACATAAGGTTAACAACGGGCTTATTTATTGCGTTTTCACAAGTTTCTTGATAAAAACCACCCTTTTGCGTGGGAGTATTTGCGGGCAAGTAGATTACAGTGCTGGTTTTGTCGCCGGTGTTACGGATTTTTTTGCCATCGTAAAATGTGCCAGCGGTGGAATAATCGGCATAAAATTCGTATTTAAGCGTGCTAGGGCTAGTTGATGTGCCATATTTTCCTTGCAAAACGTGAAGTATGTATTTTGCTATAATTTCGTACTGATAGGCGGCGTTTTCGTAATATTTATCCCTATCCGCTTGCAAAATCACGTCTGAAGTTGTTTCGTCGTTGGCAGGCACATAAATCGAGCGAATTCCTTGAGTCGCAAGCGCATCTTTTTGCAAACTTGCTTTGTCCTCCGCTTTTGCTTCCGCCTTATCGGGACTGTACTCGGTTTCACCACCGCCTGGCAGTGGTACTGTGCTGTTTGATTTCGAATTCGGGTTATACGGGTTGTTACTGCCCGAACCCCAATCGCTCGTGTTCCACCACGGCAAAGCACAGCCACCGAATCCAGTGACCGTCACGCACATAACACACACTAATGCAATTTTTTGTAAAAACTTCATAATACCTCGATTGATTTTTAATTGGTTTTTAAGTAATGCGATTTGTTTGAAGGGGGGGTTTGCTGGGTTTTACCCTGCCCCGTCTGTATAATTAAAGGATAATATCCTCTTCCACAGGTTACACCTGTTGGAAACGGAAGAAAATCATTTTATTTATTTAAATTGGGGTTCGGGCAAGCCCTCACAGATTAAAACAATCAAAAGCTCCCTCCTCTTCGTCATTCTGAGACCCGACCCGCGCTAGCCTATATTCGAAGAATCTGTGAGCGTAGCGAACCCAGATTGAAA
>CAVEBU010000040.1:0-2468 GCA_963614045.1 Alistipes finegoldii
ACAATATGACCAACATTGAGTTGGTTCTTAATATGCTTGCCGAAGTTACGACGACGGCTATGAGCAAGGAGCAGAAGCCAAACAATATGAACGAGCATATGCGGGTTGCCAAAGAGGGTGGCGAAGTTGCCAAGACCGCAAAAATTGCTTACGAGCAACGTGTTGGCAAAAAAGCCGTTTCTTCAATAAACGCCAGCAACAAGAATTTGCTTGAAGTAAAAAATGACGAAATTAAAAATGACGAAAATTAAAAGAGGGTTACCCCCCTCCTAACCTAATGGCGATTTGCCATTATTTTTTTATTTACTCTCAATTTCGGGCAAAGTTAGTGAACTTGGGAACAAAACTTGATACTCAGTTTCAGTAGTAGACTCAACCACATCGCCCGATTTGGTGTCTATGGTGTGCTTTAACGACTTGAGTTGACGATTCATAAAATCATAAGAAAGCACAAGACTGCTCTTCTCGTTCTTTATATGCCCGTTCACATACACGCCGATTTGACTAACCCGCTCAATATCGTTTATAATATCAGCATACAAAAACTCACCATATGCATCAACAGGACTTGCACCACGCAACGCAGAAACTATCTCATTTTTCCACTCAGTCACCATGATTTCGGTTTCAGTATTTTCCTTAAATCTATACGTAGCGTCATTTTTTTTGTAATAATAGGTAACCTCCTCTTTTTTCGGTTGCAAAAGCGTATCATATTCGGTCACAACTTTGCGCACAATCATATTGTTGTCCGAGCCAACCAGCTCAACCTTAACCGCAAATCTACTGCTAACCGTCTTTATCCCCGTTTTGCTGTACGAATATTCGGTCACAACTTTACGATACCCCAGCTTGCCTTTTTTGTTAACTGAATCAAAATCAGCAATTTTAATTTCATTTGCACTGTTAATAATTGTCTGTTTCGCCCAGTCAAGCGGAATCGTTTTCTCAATCGCAAAAAATACAATCAGCGCCACCAAAATAATTATAGTAAAAATCAGCGAAATAATCGACAAAACTCTCATTTTTGCCCTCCCCTACCGTACATCTATAATATTATCCACATTTTAACAAAATCACACAATTTTGTCAAAGTTTTTGGGCAACTTTTAGGAAATTTGCAAAAAATAATTCAATCGCACACCCTCGTCCTTATGATACTAACTATAAAATAATAAAAAGAAGGTCGGGTCGCCCCGTCCGTGCTACATTAACAGCATATTCTCCACTCCGCCTAAAGCATAAAAATAAAAAAAAAGTTCTTGTCCTACAGGTATAATTCCCTAAAACACAATAACTGCATCAATTAAGAACTTGCTACAGTTATTATACGCAAAAATTTCAAAAAGTCAACACTCAATACAAAATAATAAGTTTTTGGGAGCAACTTCAAAAACTCCCTACCATTCTAGCAATACGCTAGTTAATTGAGGTAAAAAAATGAAAAGAACAAAAAGATATTCACGCAACGAATTTAGGTACAATAAAAACACAAAGCACACGAATTATGTATTTGAGGAAGAAAATAACAAATATCATAGTTTAGGACTTACCCATCAATCATATACTTGGGACAAAAAGAAAAAGACTTTACGCAAAAATACACCTTTGTTGCACAACCCACAACAATGGCAACCTAGCAAGTCTCATATTCGGTATGGAATTATAACCGATAATAAAAATAGTTTCGGGAAAAGAAGAAATAATTTTTCTTTTCATCCTGATGATGTGCCCAAAGTAAAATTTATTATTCGCAATTATAAAAATAGGCGTAGAAAAAAATAAAAACAAGCATTCTACAAAGGGCTTAGCCCTGGCGACATATAAATGTCATCAAATGCTTGTTACTATTATTATACTCAAAAATTTCAAAAAGTCAACACTCAATACAAAATTTTTATAAAGGAGCGAAAATGATTACAATGATTTGTGGCGTGCCTGGTGCGGGCAAGACAAGTCTTATGGCTTATTATGCGACACAGGTACTGCAAAATGATTTAGAAAATTACATATCTTGCAAACGTGAATTGCGTGGACTAAATAACACAGGCTTTAATTACGACTTACCCCCCACAAAAGCACCTTTGCTATTCAGACAACACGATTTATTTGCGTGCAAAAGACTTCCCACGCAAACAAAAGACAAAAAATAAAACTGAGTTAATCTTGACAGATAAACCCAGCAAAATGGTAGCGGGGGAAGGATTTGACACCTCCCGCCTATCAACGCAGTCGAAGGCAAATTTATTTGCAAGCGACTAGGCAGATAGATTGGTACGTAAGTACCAAGCATTAGGAGGAGGTTCGTGTTGGTCTCAACACAGCACGCAAGGAATTGCGTGCAAAAGACTTCCCCCGCACTCTCATTACTAAACAAAAAACCCAAGCAAGTACTCTCGCACCTACTCGGGTTAAAATGGTAGCGGGGGAAGGATTTGAACCTCCGACCTTTGGGTTATGAGCCCAAC
>CAVEBU010000041.1:0-2436 GCA_963614045.1 Alistipes finegoldii
GTTGTAGTATAATAAAAATGTGGATGTAACAATTACTAAACATAAGAGAGGGTTTAATATGATAACTTTAGTTTATTGCGTGGATAAAAAGTTTTTGACGCAACAAATTGTTTCGTTGATTTCGCTTGTAAAACACACAAAAGAGCCTATACAGGTTATAAATTTAACAGTTGAAATTCCAGAATTTAACGCAAAGGGCAAAAAATTCACTGAAAAAGAAGATGCGCTTTGCGAAAGCATATTGAAAAAAGGTAATCCAGAAAGCACTTACAAATCGTATGACGTGTCGGAGGAGTTTAAGGAACACCTATTGCGTGGGCCGAATATTCATAACAAATATTATTCGTACTATGTAACGGTGCGACTTTTGATGCATTTGATTCCAGCGATTCCCGACAAGGCAATTTATCTTGATGCGGACACGATTTTTAATGGCGATGTCAAAGAGTTGTGGGACATTGATGTTTCTGATGTGGAGATTGCGGGCAGGCGTGATTTGTACAGAGTTACTAATTATTTTCAAAGTGGCGTTATGCTTATGAATATGAAAATGATTCGAGAAACAGGACTTTTGGAGCGTGCTTGTAAACTTTGTACGGAGAAAAAATACCCTTGGTACATCGATATGACGGCGCTTAACACTGCTTGCAAAAAGAGGAAAATTATTCCAATCAAGTTTAATTCGTATCAGTATAGAAAAAATTGTGTTGTTCATCACGTATGCTCGACAAGAGAATCAAAAGTGCCGTTTACTAAGAAGTGGTTTCATAGAATTAAAACGGACGAAATTGACAGCATAACAAAAGTTTACCCGCAATATGCATATATTTACGAGGAGCTAGCTAAAATTAAGCAAGAAAATGCTGAATTGTTTTAGGGGGAATTATGGACGAAAAAACTAGAATTTTAGTCGGGCTTGATGTCTATTTGCCTGACGTTGACGGCGTAATAAATTGCGTTCACAATTACTGTTTGAACTTGTACGATAAGGCGGATATTAATTTAATTGTCCCAAAAAACAAGCGAGGATACATTGATTTTCAACCGTATAATATTCATCGTTGTGGCAGTATTCACGTTCCAATTTTAAACAACTACTACGGCATACCCGAAATTGACAAGAAATTCAAAGACAAGGTTGATGAACTTGATGCGGACATAATTCATATTCATTCGCCATTTAATATGGCGAAATTCGGTCTAAAGCTCGCCAAAAAGAAAAATATTCCAATTGTTGCGACATTTCACTCGAATATGCGTCCGATTTTTAAGAGCATTGTCAAATCCAAATGGATTACTGAACAAATGGTGCGAAGCTTGGGACGGCTCTATAACAAATTTGACGAAGTCTTCGTTTGTTCGCCACTTGTTGAGGAGCAATTGCGTTCGTACGGGTACACGGGGAAAGTTTCGTATCTTCCTTTCGGCACTGACTTAAAGCGGTGCGAAAATGTTGAGGAATTGAAGTTGCAGGCGGACGAAAAATTCGGCATAAAAGAGGACGAAAATGTGCTGATTTTTGTCGGCAGAATTATGAAACTAAAGCGAATTGACTTTATTTTGGACAGTTTAGTCAAAGTCAAGGAGCGGGGTGTGAGGTTTAAGTTTTATGTCGTCGGCAAAGGTGCAGAACTTGAAAAACTCAAGAAATATGCGACAAAACTCGGCTTCGCTGATGACGAAGTGATTTTTACGGGCTTTTTGGCACGAGAGTTATTTCCGCTTATTAATGCGAGGGCGGACTTGTTGCTGTTCCCGTCACTTTATGACAATTTCGGGCTAGTAAAAGTCGAGGCGGCGGCGTATTCGACTGCGGGGCTTTTTATAGAAAATTCTTGCGCTGGGTACGGAGTGACGGACGGCGTTAACGGATTTTTGTCCAAAGACGATACGGATAGTTTTGCGGAAAAAATAATTCAAGCGCTTTCGGACAAGCAAAAATTAGACGAAATCGGCAAAAAAGCTTCACAAGATATCTACATAAGTTGGAAAGATTGCGCCGACCAACTGCACACGAGGTTGAAGCAAATTGTGGAAGAACATAAAGCAAAGCAGGGAGCAGACGGCAATACGAAGTAAGTGTCTTTGTGAATCGGTCTTGCGGGGAGCGGGACGGTTTCGAAGTTGTTTGGTAACAAATTTTGTAAGGGAGAGGGGGACTTTTAGCCCCAATTGCCCATAAATTGCAAGGGCGGTCGGTCTTAAAACAAAACTCTTCAAACTAAAATGCATTTTTCCCTTGACAAATCGCCACTTTTCTTATATACTATTGCTTGTACTTCACTATATTGCGACACTTGAATCCGACCTTAAGTGTCGCTCTCGTGGTGTGTAACCTTAATCATAACACATCCTTATGATTGCGTAACGAAAGCCAGCCACTTTTGTTACATTTTGTGCTACTGTGGCTCAGCGGTAGAGCACTGCCTTGGTAAG